>JAPOTJ010000097.1:0-15704 GCA_026709225.1 Gammaproteobacteria bacterium
GGCTGGCGGTGGCGAAGTCGGCTTGGCCGAGGTTGCTGACGAGCACCTGCTGCGCGTGCGCACCAGCAGACCAGCCAAGCGCGACGAGCAGCCATAGCGAGAAGAAAATCGGGGAGAAGCGCTGCTTCTTCATGGGTTTCGGTCTCCTGTGGCTCGGTCCCGCAGGTTCGATGTCGCAGGCCATACAATTGAAGCCTTTTAGTTGGGCAGTATAAAACTTATTCCTCACGTTCGCTTAGGGAAGCTCACATGGTCAACACTTGGCAAGGCCGGGCAATCAGGTAGGATGCCTACCCCTATTCTTTCTCAAGGCTCCCGTACATGACAACGCCGGATATCGCGAACGATGCACGCATTGACCCGCGTCTCAAAACCATGCTGATGACCATGCCGCCCATTGAGTTTGGCGATGTCGAAAGCCGCGAGGCGGCGGTCGCGGCGGCGGCAAGCGACGATGCGAAGGCGCGCAGCAACATGCTGGTCGCTTTCCTCGAAATGTTCGACAGCGAACAGATCGCGCCGTCCGCCGGACTCGACATCGACACCAAGCTCGTCCGCTCCGAACCCGACGGCAACGAAATTCGCATCCAGTACATTCGTCCGCAGTCCGATGCGCCCTTGCCGTGCGTGTATTACATTCACGGCGGCGGCATGCAAAGCCTGTCCTGCTACTACGGCAACTACCGCGCCTGGGGCAAGATCATCGCCGCGCAAGGCGTCGCGGTGGCGATGGTGGATTTCAGGAACGCGCTGTCTCCCTCGTCGGTGCCGGAGGTCGCGCCCTTCCCTGCTGGCCTCAACGATTGCGTGTCCGGCCTCAGATGGGTGGCCGCGAATGCGGACAGCCTCGGCATCGACCCGTCGCGCCTCATCGTCGCTGGCGAAAGTGGCGGCGGCAACCTAACCCTCGCCACGAGCATGAAGCTCTTGCAGGACGGCGATATCGGCATCGTCAGCGGCATCTACGCGCTCTGCCCCTACATCGCCGGCCGCTGGCCACATGAAGACCACCCGTCGTCGGTTGAAAACAACGGCATCTTCCTGGACTTGCACAACAATGCCGGCGCGGTCATCTACGGCATCGAAGCCTTCGAGCGCGGCGACCCGCTCGCCTGGCCAAGCTTTGCGAGCGAAAACGATGTGCGCGGCCTGCCGCCGACGGTGATCAGCGTCAACGAGCTTGACCCGCTGCGCGACGAAGGCGTTGCTTTCTACCGACTCCTGCTCGCCGCTGGCGTCAAGGCGCAGTGCCGGCAAGTCATGGGCAGCGTTCACGGCACCGAGATTATGCCGAGCGTCTGTCCCGAGGTGTCCAAGGAGACAGCGCGCAGCATCGCGGACTTCTGTCGCGGGGCGACGCTTCCTGGTTAACCGAAGAAGGAGACGCTAGCAGAGTGCCTGTTGTGATTCGAAAGGCGTATCGAAACTCTTGTCAAAGCATCCATTCGGGATACACTTTCCGTCAGCGCAGCGAGCGACTTCGCCCTATCGCCACCAGTCTGCATGTAGGTATGAAACGAAGGGATGGGAAAGTGGACAGCGCCCTCGTTCAGCGCGATATTTGGCTTCATATCGAGCACACCGCAATGAATTGCATAGGCATGCGCCCTATTGGCATCGGCCCGTGACATGCCGAGCGTGACCGCGAGGTCGATCAAGTCATGCGCAGACATGCTGCTGCGATCCGGATTGTCACGCACGAAGTTGAACAACGCGCGCTGATAATCGCCAAGATTCGCCATTCTCAGCCGTGTCTCACAAAAATGAATGCGCATAGAGTGACCGTGCGCGAGCACCTTCTCTACATCGATTTGGGCGCCGTTGTCGGCGACGCATTCCTTCGCAATTCCGCGCAAATAGGAATGTAAATGCCTCGGGTATCCTTCGCTCACCTGAGCCAAGAGTTGCGCCAAGCGATCTCGGTCCTCGCGGGCGACGAGTGAGAGACCAAAGTCCTCATGATCAAGAAATCCCGCCACCACTTCTTCTGCCTCCAGAGGACTGAGGTGGTCGAGATGGTGAACGGATGTTTCGGGCGGGCGAGAAATGCCGACATGCGCTAGTTGCGATGCTGTGTCCGATAGACCCGCAAACACGGATACCACCACCAAAGCGCCGGTGTTGCCGTCGTGCAACTGCGTCGCCACGAGGTTCTTCTCACTACCCGAGTCGCGCTCTATGCGTTGTGCTTCGTCTATGAGCAGCAGGAAGACAGTTCCCGTCGGAATCTCCACAAAATCATCGAGCACATCCCATATCGGCACACCATTATTGAGCTGTTCCAGCGGGGATTGAATGGTTGTTCCGCGCTCCACGCTCATCCCAAGCCATCTGAGCCCATGCCGGCCTTCTTTTTTCTCCGAGAACGCGCGACTGAGTGCATTTGCACTCAGACCGCACGCTGACAAGAAACCCGAAACAACGGCAATTGGATTTGTCAGCACGTCGCCGGAGAAGGGCACCGGCACCACCGTAGGCTCATCCTCGTACCGTCCTGCAATATGGTGCAGAAGCGACGTCTTGCCGGTACCGGGGGCGCCTTGCACGATCTTGATATTGCTCAAGGTCGTGCCTGACTCGCGGCTTCTCCGCAGCGCGTATTCGATGTCTTCAATCGGCTCATCGCGCCCAACAAAAACGAGCGGTGGCTCTCGGTCCTCCGTGCGCGAGAAGTGATACAGCGCGGCTTGATTATCAGGCGTGAGGGACCTTGCCAAGTTGATGCGCATGACCTACCTCGAAGTTCTCGCGTTCACCCGAACAATACCTGATTCAGCCAAGGCAGCCCAAACGCCAGCAGCACGCTGACAAAGAGCCCGGCAAGCGCCTTGGCCGCGTCGAGCGAGACGGTCCTCAAGGTTCGTTTGAACTCGGTGTCCGCAAGGTACAAGGAAAGCGCAAACTCGCGTCC
The DNA here is from genome assembly GCA_026709225.1 of Gammaproteobacteria bacterium. Classification (GTDB taxonomy): domain Bacteria; phylum Pseudomonadota; class Gammaproteobacteria; order Pseudomonadales; family Azotimanducaceae; genus Azotimanducus; species Azotimanducus chitobiosivorans. Next base: position 2,912 of record JAPOTJ010000097.1, read on the forward strand.
CGCGAGCAATCCCAAAAACACCCATGTGGTGCTCATTGGAATGTTGCTGAGTTCCTTGAATACAAACAGCACGATTCCATAGATGAAATCGATGATCGTCGCAGCGCGAATATCCGTGGTGTCCGTTTTTGACAGCACGATCTTCTGAATCGCGCCGCCGAAGGTGTAGAAGATATAGCCCTGCATGGCGACCAAGACCAGCACGCCGAAGGCCAGCCATTCGAGCGGCAGCTCCCTTGGCAGGTAGACGAAGATATTGGCAAGGTCTTGGATCAGCCACTGGCTCCACAGGAACGCCGTTGAACACCATTGCAAGACGACCCAATAGGTGGGAATGGACTCGCCCTTGGTGCGGTGGAAATACTTGGTGGCGCGGTGAAAGACCAGCCGAAACAGCACGATGGCAACGATGAACGCGGTCAGATAGCCAAGCGCGGACTTGGCGAGCATGGCGCCAACGTTACTAAAGGTGAAGACCGAGAGAACAAGAAACGTCGTGCTCACCGGCACGCCGAAGCGCGTCAGAATCAGCAGCGCGAGCGGCGGTATCACGTGCATCCAGCTGACCCCGCCCTCGGGGATCGGGAACCTCTCCAAGCGCCCGTATGAAACATCGCCGTCATTGACCAGCCAGCCATAGGCGAGGACGGCGCAGAGAATCCCGGAACCAAATATCCACAGCACCCACCAGGGACGGTGGGCGTTGGACGAGAGGAAGGTGCCAAGCGTCTGAATCGAGTCGTTGGCAACAACCGCATACGCCGCCAGCAAGAAGCCGACGATCATGTAGATTTCGATGAGGGAAATTGGCACAGAGCGAGGGCGCGACTTAACGCTTATTTTATACCGCTTGCCAGTCTTGTCCGAAGAAAAAGCGGACAAGTCTATTTGTTGCCAACAAGAAAAAGCGGCTGAGATGGACAAGTTGACAGAATGCCATCAGAATCATGCGGACCGATCCCGGAGAACAGATGCCGACGCCGTCCCCTCTCGACCTCTTTCACCCCGTCTTCAAAGACTGGTTTGTGCGCGAGATGGGTCATCCGACCGAAATTCAAGCGCTGTCTTGGCCGCTGATCGCTGAAGGCAAACACATCCTGATGAGCGCACCGACTGGTAGCGGCAAGACCTTGTCGGCATTCCTGTGGGCACTGCAACGGCTCGCGACCAATCGTTACCTCATCGGCACCACGCGTGTGCTCTACATATCGCCGCTGAAAGCGCTCGGTAACGACATCGCGCGAAATCTCACCACGCCGCTCTCGCAGCTCGGCAAGGACTTCGCCGAAGCGGGCGGCACCATGCCGACGATTCGCGTCGCGACCAGAAACGGCGACACGAGCGCCTCGGAACGCCGGCGCTTGCTGAAGACGCCGCCGGAGATCCTTGTGACCACGCCGGAGAGCCTGAACCTCATGCTCACGACGCCCGCCGGTCGCAACACGCTCATGGGTGTCGAAACGCTGATTCTTGATGAGGTGCATGCGCTCGCTGGCAACCGGCGCGGCGTGCTGCTCACGACCGCCGCCGAGCGCCTCGTCGAGATTGCGGGCGAAGTGCAGCGCATCGCGCTGTCGGCAACCTGTCGCCCCACTCAGGTAGTCGCGGACTGGGTGGGTGGATTCGATGCCGCCGGAACACAGCGCGTTGTGAACGTCCGCACGAGCAGCGAACGCGCCGCGCCGAATTTCACTGTCGCCTTCCCGCCCGATGCGCACGATGCACCTACGACCATATGGAAGCCACTTGCCGAAAGTCTTTACCGGCAAATCGCGCAGAATTCGTCGAGTCTCGTATTCGTCAACGGCCGAACGCTCGCCGAGCGTCTTGCGCTGGAAATCAATGAGATCAACGAGAACGACGACAACCTATGCTATGCACACCATGGCTCGCTCGCCCGCGAGACGCGCCTCGCCGTCGAAGCGCGGCTCAAACGCGGCGAACTTCGCGCGGTGGTCGCCACTGGCACGCTCGAGATGGGCATCGACATCGGCAGCCTCGATGAAGTGATGCTGGTGCAATCGCCGCCGAGCATCACTTCGACTGTGCAGCGCATCGGGCGCGCAGGACATCAGGTCGGCGCAACAAGTCGCGCCACGCTCTACCCGGTGCACGGACACGATTTCATTGCTGCCGCTGCCCTCGTCAAGCTCGTCAAGAATGGCGAGATCGAGACGCTCGCGCCGCTCTGCGCCCCGCTCGACCAGCTCGCGCAAATCGTCGTATCCATGACTGCGAGCGAAGCGCGCACGCCGGACGAACTGTTCGCGGTGATTCGCCGCACCCGCAGCTATGCCGAGCTTCCGAGAGGGCACTTCGACCTCCTGCTCGAAATGCTGTTCGGGCGCTCCGCAGGTCATCCCGTGCGCGCATTGAAGACGCGCCTGCTCGAAGAAGCGGATGGCCGTATTCGCGCAACGCGCGGGGCGGTCATGGACTTATACGCCTCCGGCGGCGCGATTCCCGACCGCGGCCTCTACACCGTCAGGCATCAAGAAACGGGTGCGATGCTCGGTGAACTCGACGAGGTATTCGTCTGGGAAGCCAAGATCGGACAGGTGTTCACGCTCGGCGGCATGAACTGGCAAGTGCATCGCATCACCGATGCCGACGTGCATGTCGTGCCAGCCAAGGGTGGCGGGCGACCAAGTGCGCCGCCTTTCTGGATGTCGGATTCGGGCGGACGCAGCGCCCTCTTCTCGCAAGCGATCGGCGACTTTCTTGAGTCCATCGAGAGCGACTGGAACACTTCGAGCGACGAAGGCCTCAAGCGATGCCTTGTGGATGAATTCGCTTTCGATGAGTTCGCAGCCGATGCGCTGCACGATTTTCTGCGTCGTCAACGCGAAGTCACAGGCGCACCGCTGCCGCACAGCAAGCACCTGCTCGTCGAGACTATCCAAGGCGTCGCGGGTGCTCGCGGCGCGAACGAGACCAGCCTGCGCAGCACGCTGATTCACACCCTCTGGGGCGGACAGGTCAACGCGCCTTTTGCGCTTGCCTTGCGTGCGGCCATCGAGAAAGAGACGGGCGTCAGACCCGATGTCATTCATGACGACAACAGCATCATCATCTTGAGCACGCCGCTCGATTCCACTCGCAGGCTGCTTGATCTCGTGACGCCAGAGAATGTCGAGCAACTGCTGCGGTCCTCGCTCGAAGCCTCGGGCATGTTCGGCGCGAGGTTTCGCGAATGCGCGTCTCGCGCGCTCATGATCACAAAGCGCAGATTCGGCGACCGGTTGCCGCTCTGGGTGTCTCGATTGCAAGCCAAGAAGCTGATGAGCAGCGTGCGGCGACTGCCGGATTTCCCGCTCATGCTGGAAGCTTGGCGAAGCTGCCTTGAGGATGAGTTCGATATGCCAGCGCTCAATGATCGGCTCGAAGCGCTCCTGCAGGGCACGGTGCGCATTTCCCATATCGATGCCCGCGAGCCGTCGCCGTTCGCTCTTGCGACAACATGGAAGCAGATCAACGACCAGTACATGTACGCCGACGACACGCCGGAATCGGATCTGCCATCGGAGATCGACCACGATCTCGTTCAAGGGCTGCGACCGGGAGAGGCGATCCGCATTGCGGTGTCCGAAGCGGCCGTTGCGGCCTTTGCACAGAAGCGTCAACGCCTCGAGCCGGGGTATGCGCCGCAAAGCAGCGCCGAACTCGATGCACTGATTCGAGAGCGATTCCTCGTGTCGTTCGAAGATTGGCAGGCGATGCAGGCGAGGCTCCGCATCGAAGCGCCGGAGATTGCGGATGCCATTCCGGGGCGGTGCGCGTGGCGCATCTTCGGCGGACGGCGCTTTCTCGTGCATGACAGCGTGCCTGCCGAGATGTTCGACCCAGATAGGCAGGCCGATGCACACGGCGACGCGGCGGCCTATGTGGCCGATCTCATGTCCTTTCACGGACCGCTCACGCTCGAGGAGATTCAGGCGCTTGCGCCGCTGCCGCGCCTCGAAGCGTTGATCGCGGACTGCGTGCAGCGCGAAGTCCTGCGCGCAGGCATGTTTCGTCCGCATCTTGACACCGTTCAGTATTGCGACAGCGACAATCTGGAAGCCATCATTCGCATCGGGCGCAGGCTCAAGCGCAGCGGGCTCAACCCTCGTGACGCCTCGTGGCTGCCCGCCTTTGTGAGTGCATTCCAAGACTCGGATGGCAATGATGCGCTCGCTGCCTTGCACGTCTTGCGAGGATTCTCGGCCCCTGTCGAGACATGGCTTAGAGACCTGCTAGCAGCCAGACTCAGTGCGTTCGGCGATGTCGGCCTCGATCAGGCGATGCAGTCGGCTCGGCTGGTTTTCTATGGAACCGGCAAGGGGCGAATCAGCATCGCCGCGATTGAGGACTTGGAGTTACTCGCAACGGCGCCGAGGAAACCCTTGTTGATCAGCTGCTTTCGCGATGAGTGTGCCAAGTACGACTTTCTTCAGCTTCAGGCGGCGTCGAATCAGCCGCTCGCCGAATTCAACGAGCGCTTCTGGCGGGCGATATGGCACGCGGAAATCACGAGCGACCGGTTGGAGACGCTGCGCGAGGGATTGCGCCGCGGCTTCGCACTTGGCATGACGGCACTGCCAAGAGACCCGGGACGCGGCGCCTACCGCTGGCGGGCGCAGCCAGTGACTTGGCAGGGCAATTTCTTCAGGTTGCCGGAAGCGCCTCGAGGGCACGATGCCATCGACCGACTCGATCTTGCCAAGGAACGCGCCAGAATCCTATTGGAGCGCTACGGCATCGTCACGCGCGAGGTCGCGGCGCGCGAAGGGGGCGTGTTTGCCTGGCAGCAAGTGTTCGGCGCGCTGCGACTGCTCGAACTTGCAGGCGAGGTGACTTCGGGGCTGTTTTTCAAAGGCTTGTCCGGGCCGCAGTTCGCCCTGCCGGAAGCCATCGAGGTATTCCGGGATTCCGAGCTGCTTGCGTCTCAAGTGAGATGGTGCAGCGCACTCGACCCTATGTCACCGGCGGGGCTTGACGTGCGATTTCAGGGTGCTGCCGCACCGAGACGATTGGCGGGCAATCACCTGCTTTTTTCCGGAAACAAATTGCTCGCAAGCTGGAGCGCTTCTGGTACGCAGGTGACGTTTTCGGGCAACGAATTCTCGGCAGCGGAGAGCGAAGCACTGCGCGCCTTCGCCATCCATCTGCTGCACTCCCGCGGTACGCTCACGCTACGCAAAGTCAACGGCGCGTCACCCTTGCGAAGCGAGCACTTGAAACTGCTTGAGCCCGACATCGAGCTGGTGCGCGAACCGCGTGCGGTGTCGTTGCAGTTGCGCCGATTGTAGGACGGCGTACAGGCCCTTCGGTCGTGCAAGAAGTGCCCATCGTCTGGAGGCTGATCTTTATTTGAACGTAACAGCGGTCGAGGTCGAGCGCCTCGCAAGGCTCGACTGGGGTCACCATTTCCGCCGAGTTACGCTTGATCCGGTTCGCGGTCTGAGCAGCCTGATTCGCCTTCCGGGACGCACGAAAGCTTGGCGAACGCAATCGACAAGATCGTGGATCATGCAACCGGAATCCATGGCCGTGCTTCAACGGGGCTTCGGTCAACACAATTTCGGCGACAGGACGAGCCGCTCGGTACCGGGCTTGAGCCGGACTGCTCATTTCTCATCGGCGAGCGTGTATACGGCTATATCGCAGCGCTGAAACACGGCGAAGCCGCAGCCGAGGCGTTCATTTTGGAAACACCACCTGATCTTGTCGTCGAAGTCGAATTGACTCACGCCGAAACTGGCAAGCCTGAGCGCTATGGGCAACTCGGCGTCTCTGAAATCTGGCTTCTCAACGCCAATGCCAAGCGCGAGATTGTCGGCGCGGAATTCCTCGCCCTGCACCCATTGAACGCCCCGCAAGCGATTCAAGTGTCTCGTGTACTTCCCGGAATCAAGCCAGCACAGATCGTCAAGGCCATTGAAGGGGTCCGGCTCGCGGCAACGCGGGAAGAGCGCTGGGCAGCGGTGGAGCACGTCATCGGCACGCGCGGCGCCGTCCGCATTGAAGACGAATCCGCGGCCTACGCATAAGCGTGCTTACAACGATTCGAGCAGCTCGGATGCCCGCTTGATGAGAGGCCGCATCGAAAGCTTGGTTTCCTCCCAAGCCGGATCGATGCGCTTCCCGCGTCTGTGCAGGCTCAAGTTAAAGCCAGTGATAATGGCGAACTTGTAGCATGCGAGCGCCCGATACCACGCCACATCGGGCACGCGCTTCCCCCAGGCTTCGGCATAGAGCGTTTCAAGGCGCTCGGCATCGAGAAAATTGCCGCGGCTATGACCGGGTGTCCACGCCTGTCGGTCGCTGAACGTACAGACCCAGCCGAGATCACTCAAGACCGCGCCGATGCCAGTGAGTTCCCAATCAATCACTGCCAGCAATTTTGGTTGCGCTGGCGGTCGCGAACAGAACAGGTTGGCCGACTGAAAGTCGCCATGAAACAAGCCGATCTGGGCATCCCTCGGACATTTCTCAAGCAGAAGACCGCGCACGCTCGCGGCACCCGCAAGCCGGTGCGTATCCGCGGCGCGCTCAAGAAAGGCATCCCATCGCGTCACATCTTCTTTGAGCGGAATAGGGGCACCGAGATAACGCACTTTGTCGGTGTCGATCCGGTGGATGCCGACAAGCGCTCGCATGGCCTCACGTCCTATCTGAAGTCGCTCCTCTTCCTTCAACCGACCAGCCCACTCGCCCTTGCCGAACCGCAGGACATCGCCCTGCAAAAGATTGGTTACAAAATAGGGACTGCCGAACCATTCGAGGTCGTCGCCCGACCACTTGACACGACAATGCGGCACGTCGCTGCCGTCGAGCGCGTTCAAGGCCGCGACTTGCCGCAGCACATCCGCAGTGCCTTGCCAGCGCACGTTCGGTGGCGGCAGGCGGATGAACCAAGAATCACGTGCATCCCCGGACTCGACTGTGAATCCCCAGGAGAACCCGGCGTGCCCCGGCATGACTTCGATATGCACGACCTCAGCGGTTGGGTCGTCATACTTGGCGCGGCAGAAGACGGCCAACCGCCGCCGCATTTCACCGATATCGAGGATGTTCGTCAATATACTGCCTTGGGCGCGCTTCGCTACTCGGGCGCCGGACCCGGAAAGTCCTCACGCAGCAAGCGCTTGAGGATCTTGCCGCTTGGATTGCGTGGAATCACATCGATAAGCACCATCCCCTTCGGCATCTTGAAGCGCGCAAGGCGCGAATCAAGAAACGTCATGATATCCGCTTGCGAAGGCGGCTTCTCGGGATCGGCGGCGACCAATATCGCGAAGGGCGATTCGCCCCAACGCTCGCTTGGCTGACCGATGACCGCCGCTTCCCGCACATCGGGATGCTCGATCAAAAGATTTTCGATTTCTGCGGGATAAATGTTCTCGCCGCCAGAAATAATCATGTCCTTTTTGCGATCCTGAATGGTGACGAACCCATCCTCGTCCATCGTCGCAATGTCACCTGTATGCAGCCAGCCGTCCCGAAGGGTCTCGGCGCTCGCTTGCGGCTGATTCCAATAGGCGTGCATGATGTGCGGGCCGCACACGACGACCTCGCCGGGTGTATTCGGCGCGCATTCGCCGCCGCGCCCATCGACAATCTTGACCTCGGTATGAAAGAACGCCTTGCCTGTTGATCCCGCGCGCCGGATGGCATTCGGGCCGTCGATCACGCACGCAGGCCCGCAGGTCTCAGTGAGCCCGTAGATTTGATGAATCTCGATGCCGCGCGCCGCGTACTGCTGAATTAACGAAACCGGCACAGGCGCCGCGCCGCTCAACAGCCAGCGCAAACTCGACGTGTCGAAGGCGTCATTGCCCGGCACCTGCATCATGAAGTTCAGCATCGCGGGCACGGCGAGACCCGTGTTGATCGATTCCTTCTCAATGAGCTCCCACGTGAGCTTGGGATCAAAACTTCGCAGCACCACCGATGTCGTGGCGTGGTAGGTGTTCATCATCACAGGCGTCAAGGCGCCGACGTGAAACATGGGCAGCAGCGAGATGTACCTGTCCGCCGGACGCAAATCCAAGATCGGCGACATGGTGAGCACCGCCCAAAGCGATGTTCGGTGCGAATGCACAACGCCCTTCGGCAGTCCGGTGGTGCCCGAGGTGTACATGATGTAGAGCATGTCCTCGTCGCCACTGGTGATTTCAGGCTCAGCGTCGCTCGCATCCGCCACGAAGTCGGAATAGATGCGCGTTCCTGGCATCGCAGTCGATGGCAGCACATGCAGCCAGTCGCGCACGCTTGTTTTATTCGCGGACTTGAGCGTCTCGACGGCCTCGACAAAGGGATCATCAAAGATCAGCCACGACGCCCCGCTATCGGCAATGATGAACTCAAGCTCCGGGGCGGTCAGCCGCCAGTTGAGCGGTACCACCACAGCGCCGATCTTGGCAAGCCCGAGATAGGCTTCAACGAACTCGATGCCATTCATCAGCAGAAACGCGACCCGGGTGCCGGGTGTGATTCCCGCATCAAGAAAGGCGTTGGCAAGTTTGTTGGCGCGCGCGTTTAGCTCACGAAACGTGTAGCGGACACCTGTCTCGCCTTGCACGTAGGCTTCCAAGTCAGGCGAGAGCTGCGCCCGCCTCGTCAATAGGTCACCAATATTCTGCTGCATTGAAGACTCCCCAACGACTCAAGGTTGCAAAGAGGCGCTATTGTGCCAAAAGTGCGGGCGTTCGCCATCAATCTGCCACCAAGCGCTTGCTTGCGCTTGTACTTGCTCGGGTTCGAGCTTAGCGATGATGCGCAAAGCGTCTGACGCTTCAGCCGCGCTCGGCACAAGATCAACGCACGAATTTGGTAGAAATTGCGCTGAGCGCACCACCTGAAGCGCGGTTTCGACTCGAAGCGGGCTGTGGTGTCGATGCCGCAAGAGCCGTGAATAGACACCAAGATAGACCTCTGGTTGATAGTCTCCGGTACCTGAGAGGGTAGCGACGCCGAGCCGTTTCGCAAGCGCGTGAATCTCGTCGGTGAGCTCGCGTATGACGGTCAGCGGCGCACTGTTCGCTTCGGATTCATGCGCAGGTGATTCGAGTTCGGACATGCGGGCTGCCTCGATACGCGCGCGAACTTCAACGCCCGGCACGGGTACGAGAAAATGCACGCTCTTCGAGGCGAGCACGGGCTCCAATTGATCGTTGACTCGCTTCGCAAGCTCCGAGAAGCGATTGCCAACCAGCGGACACTCACCGATCAGCAGGCCGGGTGCATGTGCATGCCAGCGTCCGACGGCCTTTCGCACCCACAGCCCCGCTGCCAGTCGAATCGCGGCATGGGTCATGCCGTCCTTTGGCGGAAAAGCACGCGCCTCGGTCGATGCCTCGAAGGCAAGGCGCGCCATATCCCATCGAAGCAGATATGTCGGACGACCGCACTGCTCGGCGAGCAAAGCCGCTTGCTGCAAGACGAGGCTCTTGCCGACACCCGGTAATCCGGCGATCAGCAGCATGCGCGTTGTCGCCGTCAAGTCCGCGAGCATGCCGTGCAGAGCAGCCATAGAGTTGACGATCATCGGCGTTGATCTTCTGCGAGCGCCATGTAACCCGCGCCCTTAGAGTTCAGCTTGAGCGCCTGAGTTCAGCCACGACTCAAGCAAATCGACAGGTTCATCTGTGTTCGCATCAAAGCCAGCCTTGGGAAACGTCAGCTCGTTGCCTCGAAACTCAAGTCCGAGCATGGGGGGTTTCTCGCCTTCGCTCGCCGCCTCAACGACAAGAATCCCACCATCCGCGGACAATCGTATTCGACCATTGTAGTGTTCGAGATGAACATAACGCACCCACTCACGGTCGTCGCTATCTGAATCGGCATCGCGCCATCAACGCTTGGCAACGGCGGCATATTCGTTGTTTGACAGAACGCGCGATGAATAGGCCAATGCGCTTGAAACGAACAGGAAGCCGTCCCACTCATCTCCGATAGCTACGCGCCGAGTGATCATGCGGCGTTGCGCCGCTTGTCTTTCGCGGCGGGGCATTCCTTGCGCGACGCGGCTCGCACGGAACCTACCTGTAGTCACTGATACGGCATTATTAGTTTGATGGAGCACTGGGTTCCGGCCCGCTTGGACGACACCCCCTACTGGTTTCAAAAGCGCAGGTGCGTCCCGAGGGCGAACCCTTCTTCGGACAGTCCCGTGTCGCTCACCCGGCGCATGGCCTTGACGGTCAAGCTGAGGTCGAGCGCGTTGTTCTCATCGAGCGACCCGAGCCGCCAGCCGAAGGTCTGGACCCGGCCGCCCTGATGTGTGCCGTGCAGCAGATACGGCGTTCCAACGAAGCGTCCGCCAAACATCGGCAAGCCCCAGCCGAGCTCGGCATCGAGCCGCGCCGCGCCGGATTCCATACCGAACTGCCCTAAGTCGCGCATCTGGAACATCTGCTCCAGCCCACTACCCGTGGCGATGCCCCAGTGCTGCCGCAACGACACGGCCGGTCCGAGTTCCGAAGCAAGCCGCGGATCCCAAGCCAGATACGCGGAAGCGCCGGTTTGACCGAAACCATCGTCTTCGTGCGTCACGAGCGTGCGGCCTTCGACTTCGAAGGTGAGGCCACCGCGTGTCCAAGCGAGGCCGCCGGAGATTTCGCTGCCAATGCCTTCTTCGGCATCGCCGCCGTCCCGGCGCAAGCCGCCTTCGAGCCGTGCCGAGAATTCCCCGCCATCGGCCATGCGCCGGATCCAAGCACCTTCCACGGACAACCGGACGCGGCTGACATCAGCATCGATGCCCGGCAACTGCACTGTTTCTTCCGAAGAGCTGCGCATCGCCATCGCGTCGGACAAGATCGACAAGCCGAAGCCATTGTCGAGGTTGACTAGCTGCCCGCGCAGTCCAGCAGCGGCGATGTCCATTTCAGTGTCGGCTTCGATCACGGCACCCTGATGCGGCGCGACCATGGTGTCGCCGCGCCCGGCGCTGAGCGCGCCCCACATCGAAAATTGCTCGCTGCCGACGCTCGCGTACGGGGTCAGGGCGGTCATCGTTGATTCGAGTGCGCCTTCCCGTCCACCGTCGCCGCCGTAGTCGCCGTCGCCCTTGCTGTGGGACAGGCTCAAGCCGAAGAGCATCCGCCCGTTCGACCAGTCCGCCCCAAGCTGGCCGGTGAGCACATCCCCGTCGAGCCGCAGGCCAGCGGCGGTGGTGCCCTGTAGGTCGGTGAACGAGCCCCGACCCCATGCGCCCCAATAGGAGCCATCGGCAAGTTGGCCAGCGGCTTCAAAGAAGGAGCTTGCGAATGCGGCACCGAACATGTTGGACGATGATTTCGGTTGACCGAGGGACGGTATTCCGCCGGGTTCGCCCATGCCCGGACCCATGCCTGCCGCGTCCACACCCATCGCCGTAGGTGCAGCGGTCGGAGCAGCGAAGCTGATGTTTTGGCCAGCAAAGCCGGCTTGGAAGCTCACGCCAGAGCCTTCGCCGCTCTCAGACGCATCTCCGGCCGGCACCGAGAGCGCCTTGCGCTTGGCATTCACACGGTCGCCGATGCCCTCAAGCAGATGCTCCGCCACGGTGCGCCCGAAGCGCGCATTCCAAGCAGATATCGCAGCGACGGCTTCGGCGTTGCCATCGTCCGCCACCGACACCGTCACCTGCGCGGACACGCCGTCATAGCCGCCGCCGGATGCCGCATGACGCAGGGTGCCCGTCTCGTCCACCCTGTCGTCGTCCTTGTTCGCGCTCACGGTCACCGTCTGCGCCTCGCTCCAGCTCGACGGCGTGAACGTCAGGCTCGACGCCGACAGTCCGACGCCCGCACCGCCGCTGGCCGCGATCTCCACCGTCACCGCCGACGGCGGCCGCGTGGCCAGCGCCACCTCGTACGACGCGCTGCCCCCCTCCTCCAGCGACAGCGAACCGGCGGACACGTTCAGCGAAGGCTCGTCGTTGTCCGTGACCGTCACCGCGACCTCGGCCCCCACGCCCTCGTAGCCGCCGCCCGTCGCCGCATGACGCAGGGTGCCTGTCCCGTCCACCGCGTCGTCGTCTTCGTTCGCGCTCACGGTCACCGTCTGCGCCTCGCTCCAGCTCGACGGCGTGAACGTCAGGCTCGACGCCGACAGTCCGACGCCCGCACCGCCGCTGGCCGCGATCTCCACCGTCACCGCCGACGGCGGCCGCGTGGCCAGCGCCACCGCGTACGACGCGCTGCCCCCCTCGTCCAATGACAGCGAGGTCTCCGAAACCGCCAGCGAAGCCTCGTCGTCGTCCGACACCGACACCGCCACCCCCGCCGAAACGCCCTCGTAGCCGCCGCCCGTCGCCGAATGCGTCAACGAACCCGACTCGTCAACACCGTCGTCGTCCTCAAGCGCCGTCACCGTCACGCTCTGCGGCGCATCCCAGTCGTCCGCCCCGAACGTCAGGCTCGACGCCGACAGTCCGACGCCCGCACCGCCGCTGGCCGCGATCTCCACCGTCACCGCCGACGGCGGCCGCGTGGCCAGCGCCACCGCGTACGACGCGCTGCCCCCCTCGTCCAATGACAGCGAGGTCTCCGAAACCGCCAGCGAAGCCTCGTCGTCGTCCGACACCGACACCGCCACCCCCGCCGAAACGCCCTCGTAGCCGCCGCCCGTCGCCGAATGCGTCAACGAACCCGACTCGTCAACACCGTCGTCGTCCTCAAGCGCCGTCACCGTCACGCTCTGCGGCGCATCCCAGTCGTCCGCCCCGAACGTCAGGCTCGACGCCGACAGTCCGACGCCCGCACCGCCGCTGGCCGCGATCTCCACCGTCACCGCCGACGGCGGCCGCGTGGCCAGCGCCACC
>JAPOTJ010000097.1:15725-18024 GCA_026709225.1 Gammaproteobacteria bacterium
TCGTCCAATGACAGCGAGGTCTCCGAAACCGCCAGCGAAGCCTCGTCGTCGTCCGTGACCGTCACCGCGACCTCGGCCCCCACGCCCTCGTAGCCGCCGCCGGCGGCCGAATGCGTCAACGAACCCGACTCGTCGGCACCGTCGTCGTCCTCAAGCGCCGCCACCGTCACGCTCTGCGGCCGGTCCCAATCGCCCACGCCAAACGTCAGGCTCGGCGGAGATACATCGAGCGCCGCCCCGCCGACGGCCGTGATCGATACCGTGACCTCATTCGTTGGCCGTTCGACCAGCACCAGAGTGTAAGAGCCTTCGCCGCCTTCGGTCAGCACTAGCGAATCTGCGGATGCGACCAATGCCGGGTTCCCCACTGCGGCATCGTCTTCGTCTTCGTCATCATCAGCCACCGTCACAGCCACGTCGGGTGCGCTAGAGACACCGGGATAGCCCACCACCGCATGGGTGACAACAACCGACTCGTCGGCGCGGTCGCCGTCGTCAACGGCGCTCACTGTGACCGTCTGTGGCTCATTCCAATTTGTCGAGGTGAGGGTTAGCGCGCCAGAGACGGCCACGGCACCGGGGTCGCTCGAACTCGGCGTGACGGTCACGACACCGCCGGGGTCGGTCGCCAGCGCCACCGTGTAGCTGCCCGCGTTGCCGCCCTCAACGAGGGACACCGGCGAGCCGGAAACAATGACCGCAGCCGGCTGACTGTCGTCCCACACTGCCGTCGCAGACTCCGCGCTCGCCGGGCCGGCGTTCGCGCCGTCCGTCGCCGCGTCCGCCCTCACTGTCACAGTGACATCGGCGCCACCTTCGGGCGTGATGGTCGCCGTGTACTCGTCCCCGCTGCCCGATACCGCGCCGGCCGAGCCGCCATCCACCGTCACGTCGTCCGTGTTGAAGCCGGTCACGCCCTCGGAGAAGGTGAAGGTCGCCGTGAACGACGCGGTACTGCCGATGGCTGCGGGCACGCCGGTGATCGACAGCGTCGGCGGGGTCGCGTCCCATGTCGCCCTCGCAGACACCGCGCTCGCCGGGCCGGTGCGCCCGCTGCCGGTCGCGGCACCCGCCCTCACCGTCACCACCGCATCGGAGCCGCCCGCAGGCGTCACAACGAGCGTGTACCGTGTCGCGCTCGCCGCACTGAACGTGCCCTTCGCACCGCCCGCCACCGTCACGTCGTCTGTCGTGAAGCCGGTCACGGCCTGAGAGAAGGTGAAGGTCGCTGTGAACGGCGCTGTGCCGTTAATTTTGCCGGGCACTTCGGCGATGGTCACGCGCGGCGCGGTCGCGCCGGGGCTCGTCGGCGCCGAATCGGTGATTGAGAATACGGGGACATCGGGAACCACTATCAGGCCTCCGTCCAAGCCCGTGGTTCTAGGTGCGGGGTCGAATAGAAACACGTCTTCGCCGCCATCGTCAATGTTGTCGCGGGTGGCCGTCAGGGTCAGCGTGAACGAGGTGGCGGTCGCACCCGAGCCAGGGCCGGTGAAGGTGACGGTCGGGACGGTGGTCTCGAAGCCGCTACAGGTCACGCCGGTAGGCAGCCCACTCGGGCAGGTCAAGGTGAAGTCGGTGTTATAGATGGCGACTTTTTCGCCGAAGTCGATGAACATGAGCGGCACGGACAGGGCCTCGCCTCTGACCAAACCCCGGCGCAAGACCACGGTGATGTCCTTGGTTTCGCCCTCGGCGATATCCCTGAAATGGGCGCTCACCCGCACATACGTGGGGTCGTTGTCGATCACCGTGATGGTGGCCGCCGTGCCGATCCGGCTGTTGTAGTTGCTATCACCTGAGGTCGATCTGTATTGCACCGACAGCGACCGCGGGCTGTCCGTGCTATCTTCAACAGCGCGCACGGTGACGGTCTGCGGCGAGTTCCAAGTGCCAGCGGTGAAGGTCAACGACTCACTGCCCGTGAAGGCGGTAGCGCTGTCAGGGCCGTCAAGCTCGAGTCCGGCGGGGGTGGTCACCATCACCGTCACATCGTCAGAGGGCTGCGTGGCGAGCGCCACCGTGAAGACGGCCGTGTTCGACGCGTCGCCCTCGGCGACCGTCCTGTCCGAAGTCTGCGTCGTGACCACGGCCGCCGTCTGCGCGTGAGCAGGGGTGATCGCCAGCAGCAGCAGCGGAGCCAGACACGCGGTCAAGACGCAGAGGGCGAGGCGCTGCCGACGGAGGAGAGGAAAGCGACGAGTCACCGGGATGCGCTGTACCTCAAGCGCACGCATAATCAACCCCGGTCTGCGGTCTGCGGTCTGCGGTCTGCGGTCTGCGGTCTGCGGTCTGCGGT
>JAPOTJ010000012.1 GCA_026709225.1 Gammaproteobacteria bacterium
CGCCCCGAACCGGGGGCGCCCACAGCATAATTCAATCAGACAAGACCTTCCCTAGGAGCCTGCGCCGTAGAAATTCGCGGCTGCAAATCCGCTCCCACTCGCCCGTTTGAACGCTCGATTTCGTCAAATATAGCCCGATATTATCCTCAATCGACCCTCCAAACGGGCGGCGGGATCGAATTTTCGCTATCGTGAATTTCTACGGCGCAGGCTCCTAGGCCACGGTACGGGAGGAAGCGAGACATGCCGCTATTCGCGCAGTCCGAGGAATTCGTAGACTGCTTGGCAGCGATCTGTCTCATTTTCAAAGGCAACCTGCATCGCGATTTGCCCCGGACTTGAACTGGACAGGCGGCGAATGCGCCAAGTGCCCGACTTCGAATCTGATGATTGATATTGTCCGGTCGCTTGGAATTCTTCGCCTACAGGCGTTGCCCGTCCAGAGAGGTTGAGCACACTGCCATAGAAATTGTCGAACGCGAGCGTCATCTCCATGCCCTGCACTTGCCAATCAAGCTTGGTGGAGTCCACGAGAGCGATGCTGCCAGTACACTTCGGACGTCCCTCGGACACCATGCTCTTGCCTCCATACTGACCGGTGAGGGCATCGTAGCCTGCGGCAGCGGCCATTGCTTGCACGCCCATGATGGGCTGCTCGAAATTCAATTCAGCGTCCACCCGCAATGACTCGTCGCCGAGCACCACGGAATCGCGGTAGGCGCCGTCAAGCTGACCATCGTTGGTGACATCGACAAAAATATCGTAGCTGCCGATGAGCAGGTCATCGAACACCACTTCACTCTGCCCGCCTGCAAGCGGCTTGCTGAATGACTGTCCCTCGCTGACGAGGTCGACGGTGACCTGCGGGTCGAGCCGTCCTCCGATCACGGCGCCACCCTCTCCATCCACAAGTCCAGTGAATGCGATGCTTGCTTGGCAGTCGTTGCGTTCGCTTGCTATCTCGAAGTCGAGCCATATCGACTTCGTGGACGCGGCGCTAAGTTCAGTCAGCGTCCAATTGCCCATGTCGCCATCCGAAGACTGGTAGCGCCCTGTTGCTCGTAAGGATTGGGCGTCCGCTATGCGTTGTCCAGAGAGATTGAATTTTTCGCCCGGGATGAGCGTAAGCGTCATTTCGAACGCATCGCCGACGATATCAATATCCATTTCTGCACGATGGGCGCCATCTTGTCTGACGCTGATGCAGCCCGCCGGGGCGATGCGCGCCATGCCTTGGTATTCTTGGTCGAAGGTGCGGGTCAAGGCGGTGGCGACAGTGATTTGGCCGCGCAGGAAGCGAAGCGGCGCGGTGATGTCAAGCAGGCTTGTGCCGATATCCACTGGATAGGCGTAGCTGCCAACCTCCTGTCCATTGCTCATGTAGGTAATGGTCAGCTCGTAGCGGCCAGTGATGATGTCCTCAAAAAGAACTTGGCTCGCATCCGCATCCACGTCTTGCGTCTTCTCAAACCCTTCGCGTTGCAAAGAGACCGTACCGCGCGCTTCGTCGGGCAATCGCGAGCGTGACCTTGAAGGGATGCGCACAAGCAAACTGCCGGTCGGTGGCTCAAACACGCGCCGCTCAATATCAGGCACATCGACCTCCGTGATGACAGGCTGCGGTGGCGGCGGTTCGGGCGGCGGCGCGGTCTCGCACCCAGCCAAAAACACAGCCAACAGCCACAAATATGGTTGACTACATGAATGTGGCAACCGAGTTCTTAAGGTAGATGCAGCGTACACGGTTATACAAGCGCGACGGTAATCGGGTAGGCTAGCAAACCTTGCATTCGTGAGCAAGCTGCACGCTATGAAAGAGAGGACGGCATCGGAGGTTGTCACGCGCCTGAGACGCCTATGGGCGCATCTTGGGAAGCAGTCGAGCGAGCTTCTGCAAACGTTTCGGACATTGGCAAAAATGCTGCTCACCGTGCTGAACACCTTCGCGCAGCGTGCGAAAGGCCGGGTGCGGACATTGCGCGAAGGCATTGCTGATTACCCGCTGACATCGCCCCTCTTCCGCCTCTCAGGACAGCTCTACGGTGGCATCGGCATGGCCGCCTCCTTCACGCTTATCGCTAGCGTCGCGGCATGGTTCGCATTCGATCAAGTGAGCGATGCCCAGCAGCGTGTGAACGAAGACAGCATTCCCCAGCTTACAGCGTCATTTTCGGTTGCCCAGCAGGCGAGTGCGCTCGCGGCAGGCGCGCCGCGGCTTGGCTCTGCTACCAGCGAGGAAACGCTCTTCGACATCGAGCGCAGCATTAGGGAACAGCGCCAGCGGTTCGAGACCGAGCTTCTTGCGTTGACCAGCCGCAGCGGCGAGCGATTTGACCGCGTGCGAAATCGAGGCGGGGCGCTAATCACCAATATCGAAGCGTTGATTCGTTCGGCGTCGCAAAGATTCTCGCTCCTAGAGCAGGTGGCCGGTCACAGCGAGCGTTTGGATGCGCTGCAAAGCGAGTTCGACGCGCTCATTGCGGGCTATCCGTCCCAATATCGCGGTGCGGTTCGCAGCGAGGTGAGTGCGGCCATGTTCATGCTTGCCAGTGTGCCGGGCACGGGCGACGAATTGTCGCTCGGGCCTTTGCAGCAACGTTTTGACGCATCCGTTGATGCGCTGTCCGGACAGGTGCGGCGCTCCGGGGGTGCCAGCGGTGTGTCCCGATCAGTCATGCGGCTCATTGACCGCTTGTCGGAGATCGGCAGTGGGCGCGGCGGCATGTTTGAACTGCGGGCGACGCAGCTTGAAATGGAGCAGCGCGAGCGTTCGCTGCTGATTGAGAATTTTGATCTCGCCGGTGATTTGCTGGCTTCGATCGAGGGCTTGGTCGGCGGCGCGGAGGCGCACGCCGCCGATGCCACGCTCGCCGCAGAAGAAGCGCTTGACACAGGGCGCTTGTTTCTTGTTGTGATTAACGGCATCAGCATACTCGGCGCACTGCTCGTCGCTTGGGTGATCGTCGGTCGACTGCTGCTTCCGCGCTTGCAATACCTGTCCGATCGAATGCGCGCCATGGCAAAGGGGGATCTTGAGGAGAAGGTGGATATTGGCGGACGTGACGAGGTGTCCGACATGGCGGCCGCGCTCGAAGTGTTTCGACGTCATGCACTCGAGGTGCAACGCCTGAATCTCGTTGAAAAGCTCGCAGGGGAGCTGCGTTCGAAGAACACGCAGCTTGAGTCCGCGCTTGAGGAGCTGCATCACATGCAGAACCAGATTGTCGCCCGCGAGAAGCTTGCAGGGCTTGGCGAATTGACTGCGGGCGTTGCGCATGAAATACGCAATCCACTCAATTTTGTGAAGAATTTTTCAGAAGCCTGCCAAGAGATGCTCGCTGATATGGCGCAGGACATTGCAGCCGGCGAAGTGAGTTTCGATGCCAAGCAGACCGCTTTTCTTGAGGAGTACCACACCGATCTTGGCGAGAATCTATCTCGTATTCGTAATCATGGCGCACGTGCCGAGCGTATTGTCGGTGACATGTTGAAGCTGGGCGGGAGCGGCGGAGAACGGAGCCCTGTGGAAGTGAATGACTTTATTGACAACCAAGTCAAAACCGTGCTTGACGGCTTGTCAGAGCGCGAGAGGATCGCCAATCTGCGCGTCGAACGTCAGTACGATGACAAGGCAGGTAAGATCGAGGTGGTGGTGCAGGATTTCGGGCGGGTGCTGCAGAACCTTGTGGCCAATGCGTGTTACGCGATCTCGGAGCGATTGCAGGCGGACGATGCGGCTGATCCGTCGTTCGAGCCAATGTTGACTTTGTTAAGCAAACGCCACGCCGACCGCGTCGAAGTGCGAATCCAAGACAATGGCGTCGGCATTGCCGAGGAAAACATGGACAAGATATTCAACCCGTTTTTCACAACCAAGCCGACCGATCAGGGCACAGGACTGGGTTTGTCGCTCTGCGCCGACATCATGCGCGGACATGCAGGCAGCGTTCGCGCCGAATCTGAACACGGCCGCGGCACCGAGGTCATTCTCGACGTCCCGATTCGCTCCGATTGAATCTGAGGCGGGCGTGGGCACGACGATTTTCGGCAAGGTCGCTACGACTTCGCTCGACTATGCGCACCCGAGACGGCCGCTGCCGGTGCGCCTCTTCAACCGCGTCGCTCGGGCACGCTGGCGCCCCTTGTATGCTGAGCATCTCCTTGACCGCGCGCGGCGCGCAACTGGCCTCTCCGACCTTGGCGACGAATGGATATTGGAGCCCTTGCGTGTGCTCGTCGAGTCGATCAACGAAGAAGCCAATCTGCATCCGCTTGGCAGGCTCATTCAGGCGCGCAGAATTGAAGGGTTGCTCGCGGCGCATCTTCGCACCCGCGCCGCCTTGGCCGCGCATCCGCGGATACGCGATGAGAAGATCGAGCGCATCATCGTCATCGCCGGCTTGCAGCGCACGGGTACGACCACCTTGCATCGCCTGATCGCTGCGGATCGGCGCATCCGCGCCATGCATTCGTGGGAGGCACTGAGTCCAGTGCCTTTCCCGGGCGATAGCCACAAAGGTGATAGTTGCAGAGACAAGGCGAAGCGCGCGCAAAAGATGTTCGGCTACCTGTCTCCCGATTTCTTCGCCGTGCATCCGATCGAATACGACGCACCTGAAGAGGACATACTGCTCCTTGACCACTGTTTTATGAGCCAGTCGTGGGAAGCTCTGCTGCGTGTGCCGAGCTATGCCAAGTGGCTCGAATCCCAAGATCACGAGCGTGCCTATCGATATCTCGAAGATGTGCTCAAGCTCATGGTGCGCGGCGGGCAAGAGACCTCCTGGGTGATCAAGTCACCGCACCACGCCGAATATCTTGATGTCGTCCTCGAGGTGTTTCCGCAGGCGCATGTGGTACTCACCCATCGCGACCCGCTCGTGGCGACGCCTTCCTTTCTGAGCATGGTCGCGCATGGATGGGGCCTGTCGAGCGACGTCATCGATACCGGCGAAATCGCAAGCCACTGGGTGGCCAAGATCGAACGCATGATGCGCCGCGTTCTCGCAGTGCGTGAAGCGGCTGACCCGGCGCGCTTCATTGACGTGTCCTATGACGACCTCGTGCAGAATCCTATTGACGAGTTGGTGCGAATCTACGAGCGCGCCGGCATTGAGTTCGACGAAGGTGCTCGCAAGTCGGCGGAAGCCACGTCACGAGCGAATCCGCAGCACAGATACGGACGCCATCGCTACGACCTTGAGCGCTTTGGACTCAGCCGCGATGCGCTTGATGAACGGCTCGGGTTTTATCGACAACGCCCAGTGAAGTGACTCATGTACACTTATTCGCTTCGCGTCCAATCTCTTCAACCCCCCCTTCTTCTTCAAGAGGATTTGCTAGGTGCAGCTTTCAGAACAGGCGCTCTTACGAGCCTATCGGCAGATGAAACTCATCCGCGAGTTCGAGGAACGCATTCAGCGCGAGATCATGCTCGGTCAGATTCCCGGATTCACCCACGTCTACTCCGGTCAAGAAGCCAATGCGGTCGGCGTCTGCGAGCACTTGAGTGACAAGGACTACATCATCAGCACGCACCGCGGTCATGGTCACTGCATCGCCAAGGGCTGCGATGTCAAAGACATGATGAAGGAGCTGTTCGGTTCGTCCGAGGGCCTCTGTAAAGGTCGCGGTGGCAGCATGCATGTCGCTGACATTTCCAAAGGCATGCTTGGCGCCAACGGCATCGTTGGTGGTGGGCCGCCGATTTCGGTGGGCGCCGCGCTCGCTTGCAAGCTGCGCGGTGATGGCGGCGTGTCGGTCTCTTTTAGCGGCGATGGCTCGACCAACCAAGGCACCACCTTCGAGGCCATGAACATGGCGGTCGTGCTCGAAGCCCCGCAGGTGTTCGTCTTTGAAGACAACGGCTACGCAGAGAACACCGGCGCGAGCTTCAGCACTGGCTGCGAGGACATCGCGTCGCGCCAGGCATCGTTCGGATTTCCGGTGTTCAGCGCCGATGGCACCGACTTCTTCGATGTGTACGACAAAGCTGGTCAAGCCATCGAGCACGCGCGCGCTGGCAATGGCCCGGCTGGCGTCTACACCAAAGTAGACAGGTTCTATGGCCACTTCGTCGGCGATCCGATGGGCTACCGCGCCAAGGGCGAGACTGAATATCTCAAAGAGCACAAGGACTGCCTGAAGAACTTCCGTGCGCGCACGCTCGGCGCGGAGCTCTTGAAGGCCGAGCAACTCGACGCTATCGACGAGGACGTGATGACTGAAATCGAGGCTTCGGTGGCAGCGTCGCGTGAGGCACCGCGGCACGACGGCTCGCTCGTGGAAGAAGATGTCTACGTCAGCTACGCCTGACGCGCCCGACACACAAGACCGAGAGGACACAAAGCATGCCTGTCAAGACGATGCGCGATGCGCTCAATGAAGCGCTATTTCACGAGTTCGAGCGCGATCCGACGGTCTTTGCCATTGGCGAGGACATTGCTGGCGGACGCGGCGGCACCGGCGAACTCGACTGCACGGGCGGCGTGTTCGGTGTCACGCGGGGCTTGCTGACGAAATTTGGCGAAGACCGCGTGCTTGATACGCCGATCTCCGAATCCGCCATTGTCGGCGCTGCCTCGGGTGCCGCGCTCGCTGGCATGAGACCTGTTGCCGAGATCATGTTTTCGTCGTTCATCGGCGTCTGCATGGATCAGATCATCAACCAAATGGCCAAATTCCGCTACATGTTTGGCGGCAAGAGCAAGTGTCCGGTGGTCGTGCGCTTTGTGTGCGGCGCGGGCATGAGCGCGGCGGCGCAGCATTCGCACACCAACTATCAGATGATGACCTCGGTGCCGGGCCTCAAGGTCGTAGTGCCATCGAACGCCTATGATGCGAAAGGCTTGTTGATCCGCGCCATTCGTGACGACGATCCGGTGCTCTTTTTCGAGCACGTGATGCTCTTTCAAAGCGAGTGCGAAGTGCCGGATGAAGCCTACGAGATTCCTTTCGGCGAAGCCGCCATGCCGCGCGAGGGCGATGATGCGACGGTGGTTGCGTTTGGCAACATGGTCAACGTCTGCGCCGCCGCCATTGATGCGCTTGAGAACAAGGGTATCACCTGCGATCTCATTGATCCGCGCACCACATCGCCGTTGGATGAAGAGACCATCCTTGAAAGCGTGGAAGCCACCGGTCGCCTTGTGGTGGTGGACGAATCGCCACCCCGATGCGGGCTCACCGCCGACATTGCCGCCATGGTCGCGCAGAAGGCATTCACTGCACTCAAAGCGCCCATTCAGCAGGTGACCGCGCCGCATACGCCGGTGCCCTTTGCGCCCGAGCTCGAGCGCGCGTATCTGCCGGATGCAGGCAAAGTCCAAGCGGCGATCGAAGCCACGCTCGCATGAGCGGGGCCATTCATGCCATCGCGGTGCCCAAGTGGGGCATCGAGATGATCGAAGGCACGCTCAATGCCTGGCGCAAGGATGTCGGTGACGATGTTGCACTCGGCGAGGCCCTGCTTGAGCTAGAATCCGACAAGATCGTCAACACGCTCGAAGCGGGCGGCTCAGGGGTGTTGCGTCGGCAGCTTGCGGCACCCGGACAGACGCTTGAAGTAGGTGCGCTGCTCGGTATTATTGCGGGCGAAGATGTCGAAGATGCCGAAGTTGAATCCTTCATCGCCAAGTGGCAGGCGGCGGAGGCGGCGAAAGCCGGGCCGGCTGGCGCCAAGCAGGTTGAATCCGCAGCGCCAAAGCCTGAAGCCGCGCCACCCGCGCGATCGAATGCCGGAGCCGCTCAAGGCAACGTGCGCGTCAGCCCTGTTGTGCGCCGGCGCGCTGCGGAGCTTGGCCTTGACCTTAGCCAGGTGCGTGGTTCTGGGCGCGGCGGACGCATCACCAAGGAAGATGTCGAAGAGTTCGGGCAATCATCCGATTCGGAAGTACTGGCAGCGCAAGCGCCATCCTACGACGAGCAGCCCTTGTCAGGCATGCGACGCACGATTGCAAGGCGTATGCAAGGCGCGAAGCAAGATATTCCGCATTTCTATTTGACCATTGACCTGCCGCTCGATGGCCTCAACGCGCACCGGGCGCGCCTCAACGAGGAAGCAGGCGCGCTGCGTGTTTCAGTCAATGACCTGTTGATCTGGTGTATCGGCCAAGCGCTCAAGGCGGTGCCCGAAATCAATGTGCAATATGGCGAGAACGACACCATCCGGCAGTTCAGGCACGTTGATATTTCGGTGGGCGTTGCCACCGAGCGCGGACTCATCACGCCGGTGCTGCGATCAGCCCATTGCAAGAGTGCGCTGGAGATTGCAAGCGACATGGCCGTGCTTGCCCAGAAAGCCCGTGCTGGCAAGCTCAGCATGGATGAGATCGAGGGCGGCACCTTCACGCTCTCGAACCTCGGCATGATGGACGTGCGCGAGTTCGCGGCGATTATCAACCCGCCGCAGGCCGCGATTCTCGCCGCAGGCAAGAGCGAGCAGCGCGTGGTCATCGAAGACGGCGAGATGTGCGTCCGCACACGCATGACAGTGACGCTCTCTTGTGACCATAGGGTGGTTGATGGCGCTGTGGCCGCCAAGTTCTTGCAAAGCCTCACGCATCAGATTGCCAACTTGGGATAGAATGAGCAGTTACCCCGCAAGCTGATGGCATCAGGTTAGAACTTCCCCATGGTCACGATCAGGCTGGCTCGCCACGGCGCGAAGAAGCGTCCCTTTTATCATCTGACGGTTGCCGACAGTCGTGCGCGCCGCGACGGACGCTTTGTCGAGCGCGTCGGCTACTTCAATCCGCTGGCGCACGGTGATGAGCAATCGCTGCACGTGAATCAAGAGCGCATCGACTATTGGCTCAGCGTTGGGGCACAGCCGTCGGCGCGTGTCAAGCAGCTCTTGAAGTCCGCACGCAAACAGGCATAGGCACGCCAAGCGCCGCACCAAACAAACGTCATCGCAAAGTCACATAAAACTTCATAATGCTGCGCCGTGCCCTTCAACGAACCTGTCATTGTCGGAAGATTTGGAGCGCCTTACGGAATTAAGGGCTGGCTGCGGGTCACTTCGTTCACCGACCCAGCCGATAATATCCGCAACTACCGGCCTTGGCTCGTTGATTTCGGCGCTGGCTTGGGAGAGATCACCCTCATCAATTTTCGCGCCCTGTCAAAGGGATTCGCAGTGCATGTCGAAGGTGTCGCTGACCGAGAAGCGGCCATCGACTGGCGCGGCCGCGAGATTTCGGTGGCTGCCGACCAGTTGCCCGAAGTTGCCGCGGATGAAATCTATTGGAAAGACCTGATCGGACTCGCCGCAAGCACGCCGGATGGTACGCCGATTGGTCGTGTGTCACAGCTATTGCCCGCCGGCTCCCATGATGTCCTCGTGATCGACCGCGAGGCTTGCGAGGCGCCCATCATGGTGCCGTTTCATCGCGAGTATGTGCGTCAGGTCGACCTTGACCAGGGCAAGCTCGTCGCCGACGTGTCGGGATTTGAGGATTAGCCCCTATGTGGATTGGCATTGTCAGTCTATTTCCCGAGATGTTCCGCGCCGTGATGCAGTACGGATTGGTGTCGCGGGCGCTCGCTGCGGGGCATCTCGATATACGTTTGGCAAACCCCAGAGATTTCGCGGCCGATAAGCACCGCACGGTCGACGATGCACCTTACGGCGGCGGCCCCGGTCAAGTGATGATGGCAGAACCCCTTGCGCAAGCCGCAGAGAGCTTGGCCGCCAGGACGCACACTGCACCAAGGCGAATCTACCTGACCCCTGAGGGCAGGCCGCTGAACCAGCAGGTTGTTGAAGAGCTCGTTGTGTGCGATTCGCTCATCCTCATTGCCGGCCACTACGAAGGCATCGATGAGCGCTTGCGCACGAACGCGTGTGACGATGAAGTGTCTATCGGCGACTATGTGCTCTCCGGCGGCGAATTGCCTGCGATGGTCTTGGTCGATGCGCTCGCGCGCAGGATTCCCGGCGTGCTCGGCAACGCCGAGTCGCTCGCGCATGAATCCTTCACAGCAGGCAGACTTGAAGGTGCGCACTACACGCGGCCGCGTCTATGGCGCGGTGAAACCGTGCCAGAGACACTTCTTTCTGGCGACCACGCGGCGGTTGAGTCGTGGCGCGCGCGCTCGGCATTCAAGCGTACCTACGAGCGGCGACCGGAACTGTTCAAGGGTCGGCCACTCGATGCACACGAAACCACATTCATTGAAGATCTACAAAAAGGAGGCGATCATGCGTAGGAACAAGGCAGTTGAATCGGTGGAAGCGCCGCAGCTTCGCGGGGACATCCCTGATTTCGGCTCAGGCGATACCCTCGTTGTCGATGTCCGCGTGCGCGAAGGCAGCCGCGAGCGCATTCAGGCGTTCGAAGGCGTGGTCATCGGCAAACGCAATCGCGGCCTCAACTCGTCCTTCACGGTGCGCAAAATTTCGCACGGGGTAGGGGTTGAGCGCACCTTTCAAACGCACAGCCCGCTGATTGAATCGATCAAGGTGAAGCGGCGCGGCGATGTGCGGCGCGCTAAGCTCTACTATCTTCGCGAGCGTCGCGGACGCGCCGCCCGCATCAAGCAAAAAGTATAGTTATTTGATCAGCGCCAATGACGACCAGCCTCGTTGATCGCTTTCTCGATCAAGTCTGGTTGACCAAGGGGCTGTCGCAAAATACACTCGATGCCTATCGGCGCGACCTCCGCGCATTCGAGGGTTGGCTCGGCGAAGCCAACTTGACCGATGTGACGGCATCAAGCCTTTTGGACTATCTAGCGATGCGCCACCGAGCAGGCATCTCGGCGCGCACCTCGGCACGCGAATTGTCCACATTCCGTGCGTTCTACGGGTACCTCGTTCGCGAACACCTGATGAACGATGATCCGACGAGTGCCATTCCCCTGCCCAAGCTTGGCAAGTACCTGCCCGCGACGCTCTCCGAGGCAGAGGTTGAGCGCCTGCTCGCGGTGCCGAACGTGGACACGCCGCGCGGACTGAGAGACCGCGCCATGCTCGAACTCATGTACGCGACCGGATTACGAGTCTCGGAGCTCGTCGGCCTCAAGCTCACCAACCTCAATCTGCGGCAAGGCGTGGTGCGCGTCGACGCAGGCAAGGGCGGCAAGGACCGCTTGGTGCCAATCGGTGAACTCGCGATGGATTGGGCGTTACGCTATCTTGACCAGGCGCGAGCGCTGCTTCTTGGTGAGCACGCCAGCGATGTGCTGTTTCCCGGTCGGCACGGCGCGTCCATGACCCGCCAGACCTTTTGGCACGCCATCAAGCGTCACGCGCTCGCCGCTGGCATCGCACGGTCTATTTCGCCGCACGTGCTGCGCCATGCATTCGCAACGCATCTGCTCAATCACGGTGCTGATCTGCGCTCGGTGCAAATGATGCTCGGCCACTCGGATCTCTCCACCACCCAGATCTATACGCACGTTGCGGCGACTCGATTGAAAACACTGCACGAGGCGCACCATCCGCGCGCGTGATTGCGTCCCCTTCGTGGTAGCATCGCCGCTTGAATTATCTGACCGGGAGCGGGTCTCGTGGAATCGTTCGATGTCATTATTGTCGGCGGAGGTCTTTCCGGCGTTGGCACGGCATGCCATTTGCGGGAAAAGTGCCCCGGCAAGTCCTTTGTCATCCTTGAAGGCCGCGAACGTCTCGGCGGTACGTGGGACTTGTTCCGCTATCCGGGCATTCGATCAGACAGCGACATGCACACCCTCGGGTTCAACTTCAAGCCATGGAAGGAAGCCAAGTCAATCGCAGACGGACCCTCGATCTTGAAGTACATCAAGGAGACCGCCGAAGAATTTGACCTCGGCGGACATGTCCGCTATCAGCATATGGTGACAGGCGCTTCATGGGATACCAAGAGCGCATCGTGGGTGGTTGAGGCCAAGTGCGGCGAGACGGGTGCAGCCTTGCGGTTTCGCGCCAGGATGTTAAGCATGTGCAGCGGCTACTACAGCTACAGCGAATGGCACGATCCTGAATTCAAGGACAGAGACACGTACCAAGGCGACATACTGCATCCGCAAGCTTGGCCGGACGAATACGACTACGCGGGCAAGCGCGTGCTCGTGATAGGCAGCGGCGCGACCGCCATGACGATCGTGCCAGCCATGGCCGATGGCGGCGCCGAGGTCACCATGGTGCAGCGCTCGCCAACCTATGTGGTGTCGCGGCCAGATCAAGACAAGATCGCCAACTTTCTGCGCAAGATGCTGCCGGAGCGAACGGCCTATGCGCTCACGCGCTTGAAGAATATTCTCCTGTCGCGTTACTTCTATCACCAGTGCATGACGCACCCTGAGAAGGTCCGCGAAAAGCTCATCGGATTTGTGCGCAAGCACCTCGGCCCCGACTACGACACGGACACGCACTTCTCGCCCAAGTACAACCCGTGGGAGCAGCGCATGTGCCTGATTCCCAACGCCGATCTCTTTCGTACCATCAACGAAGGCAAGGTGAACGTCGTCACCGATGGCATTGAGCGCTTTACTGAGAAAGGCCTGCGTTTGATCTCAGGTCAAGAACTCGAAGCCGACATCATTGTTGCGGCGACCGGCCTCAAGCTGCGCGTGCTCGGCGGCGTGCAATTCAAAGTTGACGGCCGCGACATTGATTTTTCCGAGACGTTCACCTACAAAGGTTTGATGTATTCGGATGTTCCCAATCTAGTGCAGACCTTTGGCTATATCAACGCCTCTTGGACGCTGCGCTCAGACCTCACCGCCGAATATCTGTGCCGGCTCGTCAATCATATGGACGCAACGCAAGTTCGGCAATGCACGCCGCGTCTTCGCGAAGAAGACAGGGGCATGCCGGAGCGTTCGTGGATCGAGAACTTCTCTTCTGGCTACATGCAGCGCTCGATGCATCTCTTCCCGAAGCAGAGCGACCGTGCGCCGTGGCACAATCCGCAGCGCTATGCGCTCGACAAGAAGATGATACGGCACGGTGCGCTCGAAGACGGGACGCTTGTCTTCGATAATCCTGCGGGCGCATCGAACGAAGCCGAAGTCATTGATCTCGCGCTCGCTGGCGATCGTAAAGCCGCGTAGGCTCACGGGCTCGCGGGATCAAGGGCCGAGGCAGCCGATTGGGACGATGCTGACACTATCGTGCCGCTCGACGGCGTAGCCGTTCGCCGTCATGACGATCAGCTTTGCGGGCGCGCTTGTGCGCTCAACATCCATGCGGTCTCGCAGTCGCAAAAGGCTCTTGGCAGCTTGATCGATGGCCTCGCCGCCGCCGAGCTTGACCTTGATCGGCAGCCATTGCCCGGCGGCCGTTTGGACAATCGCATCGACCTCAAGTCCCGTGTTGTCCCGATAGTGGTAGACCTCGGCATCGTTGCGCGAGGCATAGATGCGCAGGTCGCGCACCACCAGCGACTCAAATAATAGTCCGAGAAACTGCGGGTCGCGGCGAATCGCGTCGGGTGATGTGCGCAACGCGGCAACGGCAATCGAAGGGTCGGTGAAGTGTCTTTTGGCGGCTCGGCGAAGGCGGGTGCGCGAACGAAGGTGCGGCGCGAAAGGCGCTTGGTTCTCGATCACGAACAGGCGCTCAAGCGCGCGCAGATATTCGCTTAATGTTTGCGCCCTGACCGGATCAAGATCGCCTCCAACGTCTCGCAAGCGTAGCAATGGACACCGGCGTTGCGATGTTGCGCGCGAGCGCGAGTGAGTTTCCATAGAATGTGCGTTTGATTTTTCGGTGCCTTCACGTGTTCCGTTGCTTCTGCTTCTTCATTGCCTTCTCGACGAGCGCATTCGTGTGTGCGAGTGAACCCGTCACCGGCTCACGCATCGTCGTCGCTTCCAATTCCGTCATTGCTTCTGAAGCCGGGGCGCTGATGATCGAGCAAGGTGGCAATGCCGTCGATGCGGCCGTCGCCACTGGTTTCGCGCTCGCTGTCACGCATCCTTCGGCAGGCAATCTTGGCGGCGGCGGCTTCATGGTGATTCGCCTCGCGGACGGCAGCTTCGTAGCCAACGACCATCGCGAGATGGCGCCCGCCAAAGTGACGCGCGATATGTTCGTGAACGCGGCAGGCGAAATGATCCCCGATCTCTCAACGCAATCCCACCTGTCCGCGGGCGTGCCAGGCACTGTCGCAGGGCTCATCGATGTGCTTGATCGACACGGCAATCTCTCTCTTGCCGAAGTCATCGCGCCAGCGATCGCGCTTGCCGAGGAAGGGTTTGTGGTAAGCGAAGAGCTTGCCCGCACCATGAACCGGCATATCGAGCGGTTCTCGCGCTTTCCCGCTGGCACGGCTAAATTCACCAAGGATGGGACGCCCTACGCTGCTGGCGACCTGTGGCGGCAGCCAGACCTCGCGGCCACGCTGAAACGCATCGCTGCGCATGGCAAGGCTGGCTTCTATGCGGGCACAACCGCAGACTTGATTGTCGCTGAAATGGAGCGTGGCGGCGGCCTGGTTTCGCATGACGACCTCGCGCGCTACAAGTCGGTATGGCGCGAACCCGTCAAGGCGCGCTACGGCGACTATGCGATTCACGCCATGCCGCCGCCGTCTTCCGGCGGCGTGCTGCTCATTCAGATGCTCAACATGCTTGCTGGCAAGCGCCTCGCCGAATCCGGATTCAACACAAGCGCGACCGCGCACGCCATGATCGAAGCTGAGCGGCGCGCCTATGCCGACCGCGCCACCCACCTCGGCGACCCCGACTTCTACAACGTGCCTGTCGTGCAGTTGATCGACCCGGACTACGCGCGAGCGCGCTTCGCCGACTTCGATCCGAACCGCGCCACGCCCTCAAGCAAGGTCAAGGCTGGCACATGGCATGAAGGCGCGGATACCACGCATATTTCGGTGATCGATGGCGAAGGCAACGCGGTCGCCTACACCACGACGATCAACCTCTCCTACGGATCGGGCATCGTTGTTGAAGGCGCGGGCTTTCTTCTCAATAACGAAATGGACGATTTCGCCGCCGCGCCCGATGTGCCCAACGCCTTTGGGCTGCTTGGCAACGATGCCAACGCCGTCGCGCCGGCAAAGCGCATGCTGAGCTCCATGACGCCAGCCATCGTGACCAACGATGATGACGACTTCATTTTTGTCACCGGTTCGCCCGGCGGCAGCACCATCATCACCACCGTCATGCAAGTCGTGCTGAACATCATCGAGCACGGCATGTCAGTGGGCGAAGCTGTGGTCGCGCCGCGATTTCATCACCAGTGGCAGCCTGATCGAATCGTCCACGAGCGCGATGCTTTTGACGAAGCCGTCATCGAGCAACTCAAAGCGAGGGGGCACGAAGCCTTCTATCCAGTGCCAGCGCATTGGGGCGGCATCGGCTGCGCGAATTCAGTGGCCAAGGTCGGCGCGGCGCTGCAAGGCTTTCCCGACCCTCGAAGGGACACGGGCGCAGCAGGCTTGTAGCTATGGAGAGCTCGTTTTGGCTTGAACGCTGGCAGTCAAATCAGCTCGGCTGGCACCAGCAGGACATCAACGCCTCGCTGCGTGCGCATTGGCCGAGCCTTGACTTGGCGTCAAGCGCCAAGGTATTTGTGCCTTTGTGCGGCAAGTCGCTCGACATGGGCTACCTCGCCTCGATCGGGCATGATGTGCTCGGCTGCGAGCTGTCCGGCATCGCCGCCGAAGCCTTCTTCACCGACGCCGGCATCACGCGAGATCATCGGCAGGAGGGATGTTTTGTGCGGCATCAAGGCGCCGGCGTCACCATCCTTGAAGGGGATCTGTTCAATCTCGACAGCGCTCTGCTCGCAGGTGTCTCAGGCGTCTTCGACCGCGGTGCGCTCATTGCGCTGCCGCCCGAGATGCGCACTCGCTATGTCGCTCACATGATGCGCGTGCTGCCGAGAAATACGCAGACATTGCTCATCTCACTCGAATACGACCAGTTGCGCACCAGCGGTCCGCCTTTCTCGGTTCTTGAATCGGAAGTTCACGACCTCTACGGCGCGCTACATCGTGTCGAGCTGCTCTCAAGCGAAGCGACCCAAGAAATACCGCCGAGATTCTCGGAAGTTGGACTCGGCGGCCTGTCAAGTCCCGTGTGCCAGAAGGTCTGGAAGATCGTCTGCCGGTAGTCGGTGCGATGGCGGGACTGACCACAATGGCGACGAGAGAGCGTACATGGTCTTCAAGAATCGTCTTCCTATTGGCCGCTATCGGCGCGGCGATCGGCCTTGGCAACATCTGGAAGTTCCCCTATGAAGCTGGCGTAAGCGGCGGCGGCGCGTTCGTCCTCGTCTATCTCCTCTGCGTCTTTCTGGTGGCGATTCCCATTCTTGTCGCCGAGCTTTTCATCGGCCGCGCTGGCGGAGGCAGTCCGCCGCTCGCCGCAGGCGCGCTCGCGCGCAGTCAAGGACGCGCTAGCGCTTGGGCGGGCGTTGGCTGGATGGGTGTGCTGGTATCGTTCATCGTCGTGTCTTTCTACAGCGTCATCGCAGGTTGGGCACTTGGCTATATCGTCCGCGCGCCTTCAGGATTCGCGGGCGACCCCGGCGAGAATTTCGCAGCGTTCCTGTCGAATCCGTGGGAGTTGATGTTCTGGCAGCTTGTCATCTTGGCGGTCTCGGTCGGCATCGTCGCTGGCGGTATTCGCCGTGGCGTCGAACGCGCTGTCAAGGTGCTGATGCCGAGCTTGGCTGTCATGCTCGTGGTGCTGATCGCCTGCGCCGCCATTGTCGGTGACTTTGCTGCGGGCGCCCGCTTTCTGTTCGCGGTGGATTTCAGCAAAGTGAGCGCCGAGGTGGTGCTTGAGGCCATCGGTCAGGCGTTCTTTTCGGTCGGTGTCGCGGGCGGTCTGATGATGGCTTACGGCGCCTATATGCCGAAGGATGTGCCGCTGGCAAGCAGCTCGCTTGTGATTGGCAGTGCCGACACATGCGTGGCGCTGCTGGCAGGATTCATGATCTTCCCGTTGGTGTTCGCGTTCGCACTCGACCCGGCAGAAGGGCCGGGGCTGATCTATGTGTCGCTGCCTTACGCCTTTCAAGCCATGCCAGCAGGTGGGTTCGTCGGTGCGCTCTTCTTCACACTGCTTGCATTCGCGGCGGTTACAACGGTCATCGCCGCGCTCGAACCCGTGGTGGCCTACGGCGAAGATCGATTCTCGTTGTCGCGCCCGGTCATCTGCGCGGTCTCAGGAGCGCTGCTGTTCATCATTGGCCTTGGAACAGTGTTCTCATTCAGCATCTGGTCGCACATCAAGCCGCTCGCTGCTATCGAGATGTTCGCGAACCATACGATCTTCGACTTGCTCGACTACAGCGTCACCAATGTGCTCATGCCATTGGGCGGCGTCTTGATCGCGGTGTTCGTCGGCTGGCGAGTGAAGCCGGAAGACCTGCGCGCCGAGTTCGGCGAATCCGGCGGGCGCGCGTTCTGGCTGTGGCTGCAGCTTATTCGCTATGTCGCGCCAGCGGCGATACTGGCGGTGTTCTGGGTGAATGTGAAGTAGGGCATAGTGTGAACACGCCCTACTTCAATCGGACAAGAGATTCCCTAGGGAAGGTCTGATTAAGTCTGCAAAGCTCAGAGGCCATCAGGCGTGTGCTGGCAAGGAGTGACGAAGAAGCGTGGCAGGCCCCACGTGATGAGGAATGACGCAGCCAGCGCACGCCTGAGGGCCTCCCGAAGGGCGCTTCACG
>JAPOTJ010000086.1 GCA_026709225.1 Gammaproteobacteria bacterium
CTGTCAGCGTGCGCCCTCCCTCGCTTCCTTCCTTTTCCTTATCAGGGAATTAGGGGGCTATGCTTGACAAAATGTCATTGGACGCTAAAAATACGCGTAAATTCACTTCCAATTACCGATGGAAGGCTACCAGCATTCATTTCCTGCTCTTCGCGGCACCCAAGCGGGTTCGGACTTTTTCGTGGCAATGTGTCCCATGAAGCTGCTTACAAAGATATTCGTCTTTGATGAAGACGAGGTTCCTCCCGAGCTTCGAGCACAAAGGACACTAAACAAGCACCGCATTCCAGAAATCGCACGTTACCTAGCTGACAATAGAGAGTCATATGTTGTCTCCGCTCTTACAGCCTCGGTTGATACTTCGGTAACCTTTCAAGCTGAGGGCAGTGGGATTGGGTCTCGAACGATAGGCACCCTTCAAATCCCAATGGACGCCCGACTCCTAATTAATGACGGTCAACATCGACGTGCCGCAATTGAAGAAGCCATAAAGGAATGCCCTGAACTCCGAGACGACCACGTTCCCGTAATCTTTTTCGTAGACAAAGGCCTCGAACGAAGTCAACAAATGTTCGCAGACCTTAACAAGCACGCGATACGACCAAGCGATTCCCTAAGCACTCTTTACGATCAACGCGACCCAAGTTCCGAACTTGCGCGCTACGTCGCGATGACGGTCGACGGTTTCAAAGGAATGACGGAAATGGAGAAATCGAGCATTTCCAATCGCAGCACGAAGCTCTTCACACTGAGCGGAATCAAACACGCCAGTCGTGCCTTGCTGAGGAAGGGAAAACGAGACGATATCTCACAAGAAGAGCAGACATTTGCCGCTGACTTCTGGAGCGAAGTAGTGTGCAATATGCCTGACTGGATTCAGGCGAAAGAGAGAAAATTGGCATCGAGCGACTTGCGTCAAAACTATGTCCACGCGCACGGTGTGGCATTGTCGGCGCTAGGCGCGGCAGGAGCAGATTTGGTGGCCACGCATCCGAAAGCTTGGCGACAAAAGCTCAAAAGACTCGGAACGCTGGATTGGTCTAGGTCAAACGAAGAATTGTGGGAAGGGCGAGCCATGACGCATGGACGAATCTCGAAGGCTAAGGTAAATATTCAATTGACCGCCAACCTCATAAAGAGGCACATAGGACTGGCGCTTAATCCAGAGGAGGATGAACTGGAACGCAGTCTGGTAAATTCCAGTGACTGAAACATTCCTGTACGCAGACTCTATCGAGCAGGCGAAAGCGTTGGAACCTGCCGGGAGACCTCTTGCCGACCTTATTCACGAATTACGCGACCTATATTTGGAGGATGCCCGGCCTTGGGTCATTGGTTTCAGCGGGGGCAAGGACTCCACAGCCATCCTTCAGCTCGTATATTCGGCTTTGCATTCACTTGAACCAAAGAAGAGACACAAGCAAGTCTTCGTAGTTTCCTCAGACACACTGGTTGAAACACCCGTGGTGGTTCAACTGCTTAAGAGAACGCTAGAGGAACTCAACGACACTGCAATCAGGGACTCGATTCCGCTTGAAGCCCATGAGGTCAGTCCAAAACAGGATCAGACCTTCTGGGTCAATCTGCTTGGCAGGGGATATCCCGCGCCTACCAAAACTTTCCGGTGGTGCACTGAGAGGATGAAAATCAATCCGATCAATGAGTTTGTCCTCAATAAGGTCGCAGAATTCGGTGAAGTGATTGTCGTCTTAGGCGCTCGCAGTGCCGAGAGCGCCTCAAGAGCGCAGGTGATCGCCAAGCACCGCATTGAAGGAACCTCTCTAGGCCAGCACACATCACTTCCAAACGCATACGTGTATACGCCCATCAAGGACTGGACGGCCGATGAAGTCTGGGAATATTTGATGTCCGCACCTCGCCCTTGGGGCGGAGACAACAGCGCTTTGCTGGATTTATACAAAGGTTCCAATGCAGGAGAATGCCCAATTGTCATAGACACCAGCACCCCGTCATGCGGGAACTCCCGCTTCGGGTGCTGGACCTGCACCGTGGTCACAACCGACAAGGCAATGGAGAGCCTTGTGCAACAGGGTGAGGACTGGATGCGGCCCCTACTGGACTTTCGCAACATGCTAGCGGAAACATCAAGACCTGAGCGAAAAACTGAATTTCGCAATCATCGCCGTCGAACAGGCAAAATCTCGTTCGCAAGGGGCAACATGCAGGATGACAGCGAGAAGAACCACGTTCGCAAGCATGTTCCTGGTCCCTATTGGATGCGCTTCAGAAAAGAATGGCTTGAGCGCCTGCTGGTGCTGCAACGCGGTCTACAGGCGAATGGTCACGACATTGAGCTTATCGCGGAAGAGGAACTCCACCAAATCCGACACCAGTGGCTGAATGATCCCAACGAACCGGACTGGGCCGATGATCTCCCAAGAATGTACCGCAGCGTATTCGGGTACGACCTGCAATGGGCACAGCACGATGCCGGGACTTTCAACGAAGCTGATAGCGATTTACTACAGAATCTTGAATCGAAGTACTCGATTCCAGCAACGCTTGTGCGCAAACTACTGGACCTTGAAACTTCGATGGACGGGCTCGCAAAGCGCCGGGGCATGGCAGACCGCATACACCAAGTGCTCACGGAGGACTGGGAACCCCTTGAAACTGTACTTTCAAGAGGTGAGAGAGTGCTGGATGGAGGGTATCAGGAAGAGGTCGAGCGCCTCCAGTACGAGATGGAGACTCTTGCAGATAGGATCTCTTCTTGATTATTGAACGCCTTACCCTTGGTGACTTTCGCGCCTACAGCGGCGTTCACGAAATTGCGCTGCGCCCGCGCGAGCGCAAAGGACTTGAGTGCCCGATCATCCTGTTCGGAGGACTCAATGGAGCGGGAAAAACGACGATTTTACTTGCCCTGAAGCTTGCCCTGTACGGCCGGCTCGCCTTGGGCGCGGGGACATCCAAGGCTCACTACACCAAGTTCATTCGCTCTTGCATACATCGTGTTCCGGGGGCGATGGTGCAGCGGAACAGTGCATTCATTGATTTGGAATTCATCCACGGCAAACTAGGCCGACAGGCTCAATATAAGGTTCGCAGAGGTTGGTATGACGATGGACGGGAAATTCGTGAAACTGTTTCCCTTTGTGAGAGTGGTGAGCGAAAGAAAGCCTTGACCCCGCAAGCCGTGCAAGGATTCCTCAATGAACTTGTCCCGGTAGGTGTGTCAGAGCTGTTTTTCTTTGACGGCGAGAAAATCGCGGACCTTGCCGAAGATGATTCCGGGTCGGCCCTCGGCGATGCGATTCACCGACTACTCGGAATCGATACAGTCGAGAGACTTAGAAACGACTTACGTGTGTACCTGCTTCGACGGGAATCTAAGGCAGGTTGCAGCAACGCTTCTAAGGAGCTAG
Source organism: Gammaproteobacteria bacterium (assembly GCA_026709225.1). Taxonomy (GTDB): domain Bacteria; phylum Pseudomonadota; class Gammaproteobacteria; order Pseudomonadales; family Azotimanducaceae; genus Azotimanducus; species Azotimanducus chitobiosivorans. The sequence goes on from JAPOTJ010000086.1 coordinate 3,390, forward strand.
AGAAGCTTCAGAATGAGCAAGAATCGACGATTCACGAGATTGCCCAAGACCGAGCGCACCTTGAACAGGCCCAAAGCAAGCTAGATGAACTGACGACCGAGAAGGATCTCTTGGAGATCAAATTGAGCGAACGAGGTGGCGAGTGGGGGCACTCGCGTGAGTTTCAGCAAGCCAAGGCAAAAGAGCTCGCCGAATCCCTGAAGAGAGATGAGCGTGAGCTCAGAGAAGCGTTCTCAGGAGCCTACCCCTTATCGCTTGCTTCATCCGCGACCTCAGAATGCGTGGAATTGGCGGCGAGCGCACTAGTTGCACTAAATGCGACAGAAGCAAATCAATTACTTGAGAAATTTGCGAATTCCTTAAAGCAAACTATTTCAAAGCGGGAGCACCCTGCAATCGATAAGCTCCTCTCCGAGTCTCTCCACATCACGAATGGCGGGGCGGCAGGATTCGATCTCAGCCACCGTTCGGTTGGACGCATCGAGCATACCCTTGAGGCTGCAATTCCAGAATCCCAAGCCAAGGTCAAGAATTTAACCGAGAGAATCCAATCAACGAAGGATGATCTCGACCAAATAGCACTCCAGATCCAGCAGGCTCCCGATGAGGCGAGCTTAGCATCGGTGTTTTCAGAACTAGCCACCCTGAACGAGCAAATCGCCGAAGCAACAGCCGACATTGCAGTGAGGGAAGGCGAGATCAAGGCGAAGTACGCCAACGCTATTGGCATGGCCCGCACATTGCGCGACAAGCATCACGCGCTCTCCGAGCAAATCGAACTCCAACAACCCATCAAGTACGCAACCGGAGCGCGGGAACTACTGCGGGAATTTGGGCAGGTGAGCGCGGAACGCAAGTTAGATCAACTCGAGAATGAGTTTGCTCTCGCGTTCAGACGATTGGCTCGCAAGGACGATATGGTTTCCGGTGCGAGAATTGACTCTCGACGGTTTACCGTAAAGATTTTGGACCGAGACGGCGTTGAAATCGAAAAATCGAAGCTTTCCGCCGGTGAGAGACAAATCTATGCCATCGCAATGCTTGAGGCGCTGGCACGGACGTCGGGTCGCAGGCTTCCCGTCGTCATTGACACACCCTTGGGCCGGCTGGATTCGCATCATCGAACCAACCTAGTTCGTGACTACTTCCCAAGGATAAGCCATCAGGTCATTCTGTTATCCACCGACACGGAAGTCGACGAAGGTTTCTACAGGGAGCTTTCGCCACACATCAGCCACGCTTTCGAGATTTGCTACTGCGAGCACGATAGAAAAGCGCATCTAAAGGAAGGCTATTTTTGGCGAAAGAAGCAAAGGGCAAACGCATGATTCCGCATCGTGTCCGAGTGTCCGATCAGTCGGCTGCTAGGTTAAAGTTCCTAAAGTCCAAAACTGGCCTAACACCAAACATTCTTAGCAGGTTCGCTTTTGTGTTGTCGATTAGAGACATGAAGCGAGTTACACGCGGGTCCTCAGAGTTGACTGGTCAAGAATTCAACACTCCTACCCTGTTTGGAGAGCATCAAGAGATATATGACCTACTGTTGACAAGATACGTTGAGATAACCAAAGACCAGCGCGATCCAAGCGTCATCATTGCCAACCTGATCGAAAACGGCCTGCACAAGATGGGTCATGTGAGGCTGGTAGAGGACTTGGCACACTTGAAGTGAGTTCCTCAAGTCGGCACCTTTCAGCCATAGCTCGGAGGTACCGAGCTGGTAGTACACTCAACAGATGAAGATTTAGAGGGGAGTACATGATAAGTCGAGGCTCAGAATGGCACCGATGGGAGCCGCATATTCATGCGCCTGGCACCATTCTCAATAATCAGTTTGGTGGCGTTGATCCTTGGAACGCCTATCTTGCTGAGCTCGAAAAGTCGACACCAAGAATTGAGGCTATCGCCGTCACCGAATACTACTTGACCGACACCTACAGAGAATTTCTGAGCTACAAGGACGCAGGTCGGCTGCCCAACGTGGAATTGCTTTTCCCTAACATCGAGATGCGCCTAGATGTCGCGGCGAAGTCAGGCTTCGTGAACATCCACCTGTTAGTCAGTCCGGAGGATCCAGAACACTTAACCGAAATGGCGCGAATTCTAAAGCGCCTACAATTCAAGGCCTTTGATGATCGCTTCGACTGTACGCGCGAGGAACTGATCAAGCTCGGCAAACGAGCCGACCCCAAGATAACTGATGATAGCGCGGCACTGCGACATGGCGTTACGCAATTCAAAGTCAGTTTTGACCAACTGCGCAAGGTCATCGACGAAAGCGATTGGGCGAAGAAGAATATCCTTGTCGCGGTCGCGGGCGCCGAGGGGGACGGGACATCCGGGGTGCGAAAGGCATCTGACGTAACCATCCGTCAAGAAATCGAAAAGTTCGCCCACATTATCTTTTCAAGTAGTCCAAAGCAGCGGGAGTTCTGGATCGGTCAGCGAAAAGCAACGGTTGAGGATTTGCGCACGCGATACGGCGGATGCAAGCCATGTCTTCATGGGAGTGACGCCCACGACCAGCAATCGGTAGGTCAGCCAGTCGATCACCGCTATTCTTGGATCAAAGGCGACTTGGTATTCGATTCTCTCCGCCAGGCATGTATTGACCCAGAGGGTCGTGCATACGTTGGCGAGAAGCCTCAGGGCTCCACCACGCCATCGCAGGTTATATCTCACATCAAGTTACATAACGCAGCTTGGGCCACTACGCCTGAGATCCGCTTTAATCCGGGCCTTGTCGCAATCATAGGGGCACGGGGTTCAGGCAAGACGGCCTTGGTCGAAGTGGTCGCGGCGGGTTGCGATGCAATTGCGGCGGCCAGATGGGATGCGGACCAAGACATCCGTCCTTCGTTTTTGGCGCGGGCGCGCAGTTTAATCGGCAACGCGAAGGTGAAGCTCACTTGGGGCAGTGATGAAACCGTCGAGCGATCACTCAGTGGCAGCGATATCGATGAACACGTGTCGTTTCCACGTGCTCGGTATCTTTCCCAGCAATTTGTTGAGGAGCTCTGCTCTGCGCAAGGGGCTTCAGATGGTCTGGTAGGCGAGATAGAACGCGTTATCTTCGAGGCTCACTCGCAAGATGATCGCGAATGGGCCGTTGATTTTGCGGAGCTACGCGAACAGCAGACCGCACGGTTCCAGCAGGCGCGCGAGCGTGAAGCTGAGTCGATCTCCGAAATCTCTGACCGAATCGCCACCGAGTTCGAGAACGAAAGCCTCGTCGTCACGCTGACCAAGCAGGTCGCACAAAAGAAGAAGCAGGTTGAGGACTACACAGCCGACCGCACCAAGCTCGTCGTGAAAGGGACCGAGGCGCTGGTAGCCCGACACACTCAATTAAGCGAAGCGGCTCAGGGTCTTCGGAACAAGATACAGGCACTCGGAAATCAGCGACGTACTCTCGATGCATTGCAGGATGAGGTCCGGACTATGCGTGCGACGGGCGCACAGGAAATGCTTCGCCAAACCCAATCGCGACATCCCAACAGCAGATTCGACGCCGATCAGTGGGACGAGTTTCTGCTGATCTACAAGGGCAATGTCGATAAAAGTCTGGCGGCATATATCAAATGGGCCGATATCGAGATCCGCAAACTCAACGGAACTGTACCACCGCCCGGCGACCCAAATGTAGCGCTGATCCCCGACGACGCCGACCTCTCATCGCTTCCGCTCGCGCCCATCACCGCCGAAATGACTCGCCTTGAAGCACTGTTCAACGCTGACAAAGTGATTCGCCAACAATACAGAGCGCTGACCGGACGCATCGCGCAGGAAACCTCCGCGCTGCAGACCTTCGAAAAACGCCTCACCGATACACAGGGCGCGGCAGCCCGCCGAAAGAACCTCCAAAAGGAACGCGATGACACCTACGGTCGGGTCTTTGAAGCGATCATCAACATGCAGAAAGCTTTGGCTGACCTCTACGCGCCGTTGATGGCTCGGCTTTCTGAGTCTTCAGGCACGCTCAAGAAGCTCAACTTCTCAGTTCGTAGAACTGCCGATGTAGAGGCTTGGGGTTCGGTTGCAGAGGAACAACTCCTAGACCGACGTAAAGCTGGGGAGTTCCATGGTCGGGGCGCACTGACCGAGGTCGCGGTCAAAACTCTTCAATCGGCATGGGAAACGGGCTCCGCAGATGAAGTTCAGACCGCCATGACCAACTTCATACTTCAGCACACTGAGGCTTTGCTATCTCATGCGCCTTATGTGCCTTATGCGCCAACGCAGCAAGCCGAATATCGGGCTTGGTTGAAAAAATTTGCGCACTGGCTATTCAGCACGGACCACATCAGCGTGAAGTATATGATTTCGTATGATGGCGTTGACATCCGCAACCTGTCTCCCGGAACCCGAGGCATCGTGCTGTTATTGCTGTATCTTGCGCTCGACGATTCAGACGACCGACCGCTAATCATTGATCAGCCGGAAGAGAATCTTGATCCGAAATCTGTCTTCGACGAACTGGTGCCGCTCTTTGTTGAGGCTAAGGCGAGACGACAGGTGATCATCGTCACGCATAATGCGAACCTCGTTATCAACACCGATGCCGATCAGATCATCGTGGCTGAAGCGGGCCAACATCCGTCAGGTGGCCTACCGCCAATCAGCTACAGAGCAGGTGGATTGGAAAACCCAGAAATCCGTATGGCTGTCTGCGACATACTGGAAGGTGGCGAGGCCGCCTTCCGCGAACGTGCTCGGCGGCTCCGAGTACGTCTAGATCGGTGAGAACGTAATCAAAATTCGGTCGGCGGGATCTCTGTGGAACGTTGCTGGTAGATTGGAAATCTCGGCGGCGATCTCCGGGGAGATTCCCACCCTCTCGACCAAGGGTCGAGCGACCGCGTTCTCAAGCCAGTCTCGCAAAGGCAACAGCAGGTCTATCCTGCCCAAGCTATGCAGCATTGAGACTTCCCAGAGCGAAATATCAGACACGAAAATAGGAAGTCGGCACTCGCATTCCCAATGGCCTTGCGCTGTTCAGCAGACAGTTTTCCTGGTTCAGAAAGCCACCAGATGAGAATGTGAGTATCGAGAAGGAACTTCAACGAGTCAAACTCTCCCAATCATCTTCCGGCAGCACCGGGCCCACGATATCGCCAAGCACTTTGACGGTTCCTTGAAGTTTGGATTGCGGGTACTCTGAAATAGCCTCAGTAACTTTTGCAACCGGCCCCAACACGGCGATCGGTTCGCCGTGCTTCAATATCACTAAAGCTCGCTTTGTCGCATGCACCTTGTCAAGCGTCGCGAAGCACTTCGCTTTGAATTCTGAGGCATTCATCGATTCCATGGCGCAAGTGTTCACAAGCTAATGTCGCATGTCAAGTTTTGGAGTGGATTGACATGCTTGGTCGAAGGAAATCCGCATTAAATTGTCAGTGAAGCTTGGGGACCGATTGGCGTTCTATATGGATGACAAAGGCACCTTGCATGCAGTCCCTTTCTAGGGTTCTGGAAGGTCCCTCTATCGATTTCTCCCTAGGCTAGCGACAAAGCCGCTGGCGAGCGTAGCGGAATGAATTAAGGAAGCTCTTGTCTTACGAGAGGTCGAATTTCTCCGGCAGAAATCTGCTGAGCACTTTTTCGCAGGTCGCGAGGTTGTCGGTAAAGGTCGGGTGCGCCTTGATCATCTCGCAGTGCTTGATCAGGGCTGGCCAGCGCTCCTTGCTTGGCAGTTCGGCCACCAGCCCGAGTTGCGACATCAGTGCGCCAACCGCGATGTCGGCAAGGGAGAATCTGTCTGCCACGAAATAAGCCGAGTCTTGCAGCGCGGATTCCAAGTAGTCAAAGCGTGGCGGCAGCGCTTCGTTGAACGCCTTGCGCGCCGTGTCGAGGTCGGGCTTGCCACCAGTGAAGAGCGGAAACACCAGCGGCCTGAACATGTGCATGCCGATGTTCATGGCAAGCTCGGTGTCGGCATATTCTTCGAACCAGGCCACGCGACCGGCTTCGAAGGCTGTCTTGCCATAGAGTCCCGTGTCAAGTTTGCGGTCAAGGTAAAGGCAGATGGCGGACGAGTCCGCAATCGTGCCGGGCACGCCTTCAGCACCGACATCTCGGTCGCGCAACACAGGAATACGGCGTGCCGGGCTGATTTCGACAAACCAGTCCGGCATGTCCATGATGTTGACATTCTCGAAATCGTACGCAGCGCCCTTGAATCTGAGCACGGCCTCCACCTTGCGCACGAATGGCGACAAGGGCGAGCCGTAGACCACGAAATTGACCATGCTGATAGTTCCTTTTACTTCTCCGCCGATAGTCTAACCTGTCCTTTTTGCGCTTGGGCCGCTTGTGAAAGCAAGCGCACTCTGGCATTCTCCGCACCCCACCCTCAATGGTTGCGGCACTCGAATGGGAGGATTACCGATACAGCGCGGCTTTTCGGCTGTTCGCGCGGCTTATGCTGGCCTTTGGCTGATTCTCGGCACGTGCCTGTGCGCGCCGCTGTACGCGCAGGATTCAGTGACGTACAAGATGACCTTCCAAGGTCTATGGACAGCGGACGACATCACCGATACAAGTCTGCCGAGCAGTGCGCATTTCACGCAGGTGATCGGCGCCAAGCACAATTCGAGCACGCGCATTTGGCGCAGCGGCGGCACTGCCAGCGCAGGCGTCGAACTTGTTGCGGAGTTCGGCAGAACGGGCACGCTTCGCTCAGAGATCAGCGCCAACGCCAACACAGACGGCATTATCACCGCCGGCACAAGTAACATTGGTACCACACAGACTGTTTCGACCACCTTCACCATCAGGACCAGCCATCCGCTGGTGAGCGTCCTATCCATGATTGCGCCGACACCTGACTGGTTTGTCGGCGTTGACAGCGTACTGCTCTACCAAAACGGAGCATGGCAAGATCGCATTCAGCGAGACCTCTACCCCTACGACGCTGGCACCGAGCAAGGTGTCCACTGGAGCTTGGGCGGCGGCGATGTTGATCCACACGAAACGATCACGAGCATCCGCAATACCGGACTGTTCCGCAACAATCCCTTGGCGCGAATCACCTTCGAATTGCAGACACCGCCCGCGAGCAAGGTCACAATCGCCGACGCGAGCGTCACCGAAGGCGACAGCGGCGAAACTGATCTCACCTTCACCGTCGAACTCGACCGCGCCGCTAGCGCAAGCATCAGCCTTGACTGGGCCACCTCGAGCGCGACAGGCGACACTGCTACCGCAGGCAGCGACTACACGGCTGCCAACGGCACCTTGACTTTCAGCGCTGGGGAGACGCGCAAGAACATCACCGTCAGGGTGCAAGGCGACACGCAAATAGAGAACGACGAAACCTTCACCGTGACGCTCAGCAATCTGACCGGCAACGGCACGCTTCCATCGCCTGCGACCGCGACCGGCACCATTGTCGATGACGACCAGCCTTCGGCCACCGTGCCGGATGCGCCACGCACGCTCACCGCCACGGCGAGCGGGCGTGAGCAAATCAACCTGTCGTGGTCGGCGCCATCGAGCAACGGCGGCGCCGCCATCTCCGGCTACCGCATTGAAGTGTCTTTGGACGCCGGCCGCAACTGGCGCTCGCTCGTCGCCAATACGTCGAACACCCGTACCAACTATTCGCACAGAAACCTCGCGCCGCGCAGCACTAGGCACTACCGCGTCACAGCGATCAATTCGGTTGGCAGGGGCGCTGTCTCCAACACGGCCAGCGCGACCACCGCGAGCAACAGTGTACCGATCTTCGCCGCAACGAGCTATGAGCGGCGCGTGAACGAGAACACGCCGAGCAATCGGGCCATCGGAAGCCCGGTTACCGCACGTGATCCCGATGGCGATTCACTGACCTACCGGCTCGGAGGGACGGATGCCGCAGCCTTTCGCGTCACTGCTTCGAACGGGCAATTGCGCACGAGCCGCACCCTCAACTACGAAGCCAAATCCACGTATCAAGTGACTGTGAGCGCCGAGGATGGTTTCGGCGCGAGGGCATCGGCATCCGTACAAATCCGTGTCGACGACATCGACGAACCGCCGAGCCGGCCGAGCGCACCGACCATCCAAACTGACTCTGCGACAACTCTTAGGGTGTCGTGGACCACACCAGCGAACGACGGTCCGACGATCTCTTCGTATGACTTGGAGTACCGCGTGTCCGGTGCCACATCGTGGACTCGGCAAACCTTGGTGACAGGTACCCGTACGACGCTCTCCGGACTGACCGCCAACACCGCCTACCAAGTACGGGTGCGCGCGGTCAACAACGAAGGCGCGAGCGCTTGGTCGAACCTCATGAGCGGGCGCACCGGGCGGGTCGACCAAGATGGTGATGGCGTGCTCGATGAAGATGATCTCTTCCCGTTGGATCCAAACGAATGGTCGGATGCCGATGGGGACGGCATCGGTGACGAGGCCGACACGGACGATGACAACGACGGCGTCCCGGATTCGCGGGATACCTTTCCAACCGATCCAAGCGAAACGAGCGATGCCGACGGCGATGGCATTGGCGACAACACCGACACGGACAACGACAACGATGGCGTCGATGACGCAGTCGACCTATTCCCTTCGGACCGCCGCGAGTCGAGCGACCATGATGGCGATGGCCTTGGCGACAACGCGGACCTTGACGATGACAACGATGGCGTCGCGGATATGCGTGATCGTTTTCCGCTTGATCCCGAACGCTCTCAGGATAGTGACGCCGATGGCGTGGTCGATGAACACGACGCCTTTCCGATGGACGGCGCTCGAACCACGCTCTCTTCGTATCGGTTCATCGAACGCGCTGCGGGCGCTCAGCGCGAGTTCGCCTCTCGGCTATCCAGCGCAGGAGATATCAACGGCGACGGTCAAGGCGACCTTGTGATTTCCGGTGCGGGCATCACCTACATCGTTGTCTCGTCCGGTCTTGCCACCGCCGATGCCGCCGACGGGCGGGTTGATCGCTCGATTTCGATACAGCACCTTCTTGATGCCGACGCTGCATGGTCAATCAACGCACTCGTTTCGCTCACCGAGGTCGGCGACCTGAATGGCGATGGACGCGCCGAGTTTGCGCTCGGCAATCCATCAGCCGGTGCTGTCGAACGCGGCGCCGTCACTGAGAACGCTGGCGAGGTCTTTTTGTTCTCGGCGATCGCAGACGCACTGGGGCAGGCCGATGCGCGGGACGGACAGCGAGATGGCAGCGTGGACATCGCGCATTTGTCGGCGCTCGACCACGAAGTACGCTTCGCTGGCAGCCGAGATGCGCAGGCCGGGCATAGGCTTGAGGGCCCCGGTGACCTCGATGGCGACGGCGTGGCCGATCTCATCATCGCCGGCCATCCCAATGGCAGCGACCGAGGCGCCGTCTACATTTACCCGGGTGCGCTTTGGGCAGAGCGCGACACGAGCGCTGACAATCCGGCACGCTTCGCCTTAGCCGAACTTGGCGAAGATAGTGGCCTGTGGAAGCTGACATCGCGAAATCGCCTTGAATACGTCACCGCGGCGAGCGACTTTGACGGCGAGGGTGCCGCTGCGCTAGTCATCATGTCGCAGCAAGGCGAAACCGCCGCCGCCTACATCATCGCCATGTCGGATCTGACAGCGGCCGATGCCCTTGACGGCAGCGCCGACCGCGTTGTCGAGGTCGAACTCGCTGCCGGACTTCCGGATTCCTGGATGCTCACCGGCGGACGAGACGCACTGCAGAGCCTGCACGCAGGCGACATGGACGGCGACGGGCATTTCGACCTGATTGTCTCAGGCCGCACGCGATCCGACGCGGCATACATCCTACGCGGCATGGCGCTCGCAGCAGCGGATAGCGCAGACGGCGAGGCTGATCGCAGGATTTCGCTTGCAAGCCTCGATGCCGCACACACGCAGCGATTTGATGGCAGCGGCGGCTTGAGGCTCACAAGCGCGTTCGGCGATGTTGATGACGACGGCCTCGCCGACCTTGCCTTTCTCAGAAGCGGCGAGCGCGACGGCAAGCTCGCTCTCGGTTCAGCCTTGCAAAAAGTACCGGATAGCAGCAGCGAGCTGCCGGTATCGCTTCGCTTCACTTGGCCGTATCACGACCTTATCGCCATGTCCTTCGTTGATGATTTGGACGGTGACGGGCGCCACGAGCTGCTAGTTTCAACGCAGATTGACGCGCGAACCGCATCGATCATGGGCGCTAGGGATGATTCGAGACGCGCATCTGCATTCTCGCCGCCGGCCGCAGCGTATCTATTGAGCTCGAGCGACCTATCGGTGCTCGACCGCGCCGATGGCAGCGTGGACGGCGCTGTGAGCCTGGCGGAGATCAGCGGTGACGCCGACAAGGACGGCCTCGACAATCACCTTGAATCCGACGATGACAATGACGGGCGCCCTGACTATCTCGACAGCTTCCCCGAAGACGATTCGGAATGGGCGGACAGCGACGGCGACCGCATCGGCGACCGGCTCGATGCCTTCCCGCGTGATGCGCGCTGGCAGTTCGACACAGATGGCGACGGCCTTGCCGATCGTCAGGACGACGACATTGATGCCGACGGCATCCTCAATGCGGACGATGCCTATCCGTTTGACACCGACAACGACGGCATCGACAACCACCTTGATCCGGACGACGATAACGACAGCATCGCGGACATGGACGACCCATTCCCGCTGAACGTCAACGAGCAGACGGATGGAGATGGCGATGGCGTCGCCGACCTGTTCGATGCGTTTCCAAACGACGCGTTGGAGTCGTCCGATTTCGACGGCGACGGCACTGGCGACAAAGCCGATACGGACGATGACAACGACGGCGTGGCGGATCTCGATGACGCCTTCCCCACCGACCCTTCGGCAGTCAGCGACACTGATCGCGACGGCGTGACAGACAGCTTGGATGCGTTTCCGAACGACGCGAATCGCACACGTGCCGCTTCCTACGAGTTCACATCGGGTGATTGGCATTCGCATTCGGGCCTTGCCAACGCTGGCGATGTCGACGGCGACAGACACGACGACCTCCTCATCGCCGTGCGCGGCACAAACAGCGCCGTCTATCTGCTGGGCTCCTCTGACTTCGATTCGGCAGACGCTGCCGACGGACAGCGCGACCGCTTGATCGATCTGGACCTCGCATCGCGGCAAGCAAATTCATGGAAACTGACAGCAGACGATGACGGCGCAGGCTTCGGAGTGCGCACGCTTGCAGACATCAATAGCGACGGTGTGGCGGAGTTTGTCGTGGCTGGACATGGCAGCGCGTATGTGGTCTCCCCACTCGACCTTGCCCGCGCCGATGCTGCGGATGGAACACTCGATGGCACCGTGACGCTCGACGAGATCGCAGCCGAAGCGGGTTCATGGCAGATCACGGGTACGGACAGCGGCGAGCATGTCGGCGAATTTATCGTGCCGGTCGGTGGCCTCGACTTTGACGGTTCGGTGGAGATTTTAATCAATGCCATCGATGGCTCGGAGGACAACGCCGCACCGCTAACCCTCTATGTGCTGTCCTTGGGAGGTCTCGCCGATATCGATGCGGCCGACGGCGCCAGCGACGGCATTTTGCGGCTCACACACATTCAGGCCCATGCCAACTCATGGAAGCTGCAAGGCGCAGTTGCGGCACCCATTGATGCCTTGCGCTTCGCAGGCGGCAATCGCGTACCTCGCGGCGTGAGTTTTTCGATCGGTTGCAAGCAATGCGCACCGGGTGCCGAACCGGACGCCGCATCAATCGGCGCCGTGTATTGGATCGCGGAATCAGATCTTCTGTCAGCAGACCGCGCCGACGGCGAAACCGACGGCAGCGTGGCGCTCGAACGACTTGTCGCGGAACCGAGATCCTGGAAGCTGCTCGGCACACCCGACGATGAGATCAGCATTGGCGCGTCCCTACCCGATATTGATGGCGACTTCCGTGCCGATTTGCTCGTGTCTACCGAGCACCATACCTTCTTCATTTCCGGCAGAGAGCTGCCGTCGCTTGATCGCGATGCCGATGGCGTGGTCCATCTGCACGAAGCGCGCGGCGGCATCTCTTGGCGAACCGAGCGCTCCGCACGCTGGTCCGACTGGTGGCAGCGATTCGCAGTCGGCGACATGGCCGAACTGGGCGATATCGAAGCGCGCGCACGCGCCGAAGTCGCCGCTTCATACAACCTCCTACACGGCGCGCCGGTGTTCGAAGCGTCATACGAGGACATCTTGCTCGCCACTGGCGCCGTGATCTATCAGCTATCAGATCGCACCCTCGGACAGGCGCGCGGTGCAACGAACGCTCGCCTTGCGAATCTGGCGAGCGGTCGACAAGATTGGAGACTGGTGCCTTCGGCACCTCGCGAGCGCTATCGGCAGCATCTGGCGCTCGCTGGCCGTTCTGCTCCCGGCGTGCGCCCGCATCTGCTGATCGGCAACGGCGATTCGGTGCTGCTGCTTGCTCGCGAAGACTTTGCAGCGATCGATGCCGTTGATGGCCTCGCTGATCGCATCATCGACCTCGCCTATGTCGTGGGCGACACCGACGGCGACGGCTATGAGGACTTCATCGACAAGTTTCCCCATGACTCGATTGAGTGGGCAGACAGTGACGGCGATGGTGTCGGAGACGTGGCGGATGATTTTCCATTCGATGCGAACGAGACGCTCGACAGCGATTCCGATGGAATGGGCAACAGCGCCGATGCTGACGACGACAACGATGGCATCGCGGATACGGACGACGCCGACCCGCTCAATCCAAACGTCAACACACTTCCTGTTGTGACGCACGTCGAGTTCTACCAAGGGCCGCTTGCGACGGCGTGGGAGCGTGCGCACGACGGGCTGACGAGTCACCTGCCGCTCATCGCAGGACGTGAGACTGTCGTGGCCGTGCATACCACCCACCAAGCGCGCGAGGCATCTGAGGTGCGCGTGAGCGTGCAAGACATGAGCGCGGACGAAGAGCAGGAAAAGGCCGCGGAACCGGAACCCTTGGCCGAAATCGCCGAGCAAATCGGGAGTGAGCGCGGCGGTGCTGGCTGGCAATCCGTCGCCCTGTTTCGTCTCCCGGGCAGCGTTCTGCAAAACACCATTGAGATGATCGTCTCGCTTGGGGCCGAACAGCAGCTCGACGACGGCAGCAGCATGGATTCGCTGCGTGTTCCCGTGTCTGCCACATCCCTGCCGGATTTCAGCATCCGCTTCATTCCGATTCGCACCGACAGCCGGACGCCCAATGCAATCTCTACCCAAGCGTACATGCGGAACGTCTACGACTTCTTGCCGATCGCAGACGACTACGATGCGAGTGTCGGCGCGACGCACGACTACCTCGCCCGCGAATGGCGCATTCGAGACGCTGCGCTTGAATTGCTGCACGAATGGGGCAGCGAAGCGCGCGAAGGCGAGCTGTGGCACGGCATATTCGAACATGCCGGCGATGGCAGCCCCTGCGGATACGCCTTCCAAGGCATCGGGGTTAGCCTAAGCGCAGCGCATGATCCATTGAATGGCTGTGGCGGCAACATTGCTCAGGCGCAGGAAATCGGCCACAACCTCGGATTGAAGCATGTTGACGCTGGCTGCAGCGCAGGCGGCAGCGTCGATGACGATTATCCGTACTTGGGGGGTGGCACGGGACCGAATTCCGGCTGGTGGTTCAGCGAATCAAGATTCGTTGCGCCGCATGATCGCTACTACGACTTCATGAGCAACTGCGAGCCAGCGTTTGTTTCCGATTATCACTTCCGCAAGGTGATCGATCATCGGCTCAGCCTCGCGCCGAGCGATGGTCAGCCTAGTGCGCAAGCGAGCGCCGTGAGAACGCGATTCAGCCCAAGCGCAGCGGCCGCCCGAGGCAATTTCCGTGATATGCCGGTCCCCAAGAGCATCGCCATCACTGGCAGCGTTGATGCGTTTGGCATTTGGTCGCTGTATCGCGCGAGCGTGAGTGCGCTCGCCCCCAGGGATATGCCTGTGGATGCGCCGTATGCCTTGTCGCTGATCGGCGGTGATCGGTCCATCCTCCACCAACAGCCCTTGACCGTGCATTCGGCCGGAGAATCTGGTGAAGCGGCGTTTAGCGTGCGTGTGCCTTTCGTTGCCGCCGCCAAGCATGTGCAGGTGCGCAATGAGCACGGCTTGATAGTGCTCGACGCTGAGCTTCCGTTGACGCCGTGAGGCACGAGCTACAGCAAAGCCCAGTGTGGTGTGGTGGGCCCGGTAGGACTTGAACCTACGACCAATGGATTATGAGTCCACTGCTCT
>JAPOTJ010000078.1 GCA_026709225.1 Gammaproteobacteria bacterium
CGGACTGCGCCTTGCCCTCGGCGATTGTGCCCACTCTGAATCACACTTATTTATCGGACAGGACACGAGGAGCCTGCGCCGTAGGAAGTCAGACAAGCGAAAATTCGGTCTCGCCGTCGCAGTCTGTCCCCTACCCGTATTTTTCCATCAGAAAGGTGAGCCCAAGTTCGTAGCCGCGAGCACCGAGCCCGGCGACCACGCCAACAGCCACGTCAGAGAGGTAGGAGTGTCGACGAAACGGCTCGCGCGCGAGCGTGTTCGAGATATGGACTTCGACAAAGGGAACGGCGACGCCGACCAAGGCATCGCGCAGGGCGATGCTTGTATGGGTGAAGGCACCGAGATTGACCAACATGGCCGCAGTACCTTTCTTGGCTATATGAATGCGCTCGATGAGTTCGTGTTCGGCGTTGCTCTGGAAGGTTTCAATACCGTGGCCTTCAGCCGAGGCAAGCGCCTGAAGTCGCGAGTTGATGTCCTCAAGCGTATCAGGGCCGTAGATTTCCGGCTCGCGCATTCCGAGCAGGTTCAGGTTGGGACCATGTATGACCAGAAACCGGGACATCTTCGACTAGGAGTCATCTATTGCGGAGTCCGCGCCCTCTGAAACAGCGATTCGCGCAGGGTGTCCATCACGCCCTCCAAGCGCGAAATGCGGTCTCGCAATGCCGCCACATCGCCGCGCACTTCCGACACTTCGCCTCTTACCTCCGTTACCTCTTCCCTCAACTTGGCTATCTCACTCTTAAGCCAAGCGAACAGTCCAACGAAAAGCGCTCCAAGCGCAACAAATCCAACCATGTCCTCCATTCGCGCTGCCTCCTCTACGTGTTACAAAAAAGATTTCTTCCAGCTCGTGTTGGCGTGATCTCAAACAGTATTTCATTCACGACGCACCACATCTTCATGGCCGGTCGTACATCCCTTTGTCAGGCGAGCAGCGCGAGTATGACACATCCCCTACTTTCTGCGAACACATTGCGGATTGTGTTCCAAGTATGCGATTCGGGCGTTCAACAGTTCGTCGACTCGCTCGCCAAGCTCAGGTCTGAGGTATATGAGCGCTGAAAGCGCCTATCGCGGAGTCTGCGCCTTCTCAAACAGCGATTCGCGTAGGGTGTCCATTACGCCCTCTAGTCGCGAGATACGGTCTCGCAATGCGGCTACATCGTCCCTCACCTTGGCTATATCACCTTTGAGCCAAGCGAACAACCCGAAGAGAAGCGCCCCAAGCGCAACGAATCCAATCATGTCCTCCATTCGTGCTGCCTCCTCTAGGTGTTACAAAAAGATCTTTCCCAGTTCCTGTTGGCATGACCTAAAACAGTACTTCAGTCACGACGCACCATATCGTCGTGGCCGATCGTACATCCCTTTGTCAGGCGAGCAGCGCAAGTATGACACATCCCCTACTTATCTGATGCGATTCATACCGTCAGCAGCTTGCTGACCCGCTCGGCAGCCTTGTCGAGCTCAAGATCTAACGCACCTGCGCGCGCTCCGAAACCGAACCCAAGCAACTCCGCGCGCTTGGAAGCGAGAAGCTGCCTGTGTATGGCGCCGAGGTCGCGCGCATAGTTGATCATGCCAGCAGCAAAGAGCGCTGTGGTCACAGCCCTCGGCTCAAAGCGCTCGGTATCGTCCTTCCATCCATAGAGAAGCGGGCGCGAAAGGCGTGCGAGCAGCGAGCGTGGACGCAGCCCAAGTGGCGGGACGTACAGCGCGAGTGGTTTCGATCGCTGCGCGACTTCTAGCATCATCGATAGGCTGTCGCCCGTCACCACAAAGCGGTCGGCGAGCGCGAGCAGCGCGTGATACGGATTGTCCTTGGCGTCAGGCGCCCATTCGAACAGTTCCTCCGAGTCCGGCCTTTCTGAGACCTTGCTGCGAAGCGACTCGCGCAAAGCCCGCCCCGAGCGCCGACTTGTAGAAAAGTAGAGCGTGCCTTCTTCTTTGGTCGCCGAGCGTGCGCGCGCCACAAGATCAGCGCCTGCGCGCGTGCCCAAGGCGTAGGGCACTGTCGCGCCGCCAATGAACACAGCGGTCAGCGGGCGCTTCAAATGCTCGAACTTGCGCGCCCAATCGACACCCGCCGCCTGAATGCGGGCCTCATCCGGCACCATCAATGGCCAAGGCACGCGGCATATGTTGTCGGCCTCTGGCGTCAGGAAATGGGAAGGCGCGACGACGAGATCGAAGTGACGCCGGTGGCGCGGCCTGCCGAGCAGGATGATTTTGCTTGTGCTCTGCGACCGGCGTTTGATCTCAAGCGCGACCATCGCCGGGCGACGCCCGACCGCGATAATCGCATCCGGCCAAGGCGGCGCAAGCGCCTCGGCGACTTCCGACGTGAGATGCGAGAAGCTCGCACGAAACCACGGCTTGCCTTGGTCATACGCAGGTTTGAACGCGAGCGCTTTTTCTTGCACAGGATAGTCAAGCGCGCTTGCCAAAAGGCGCGCCTGGGCATCGTCGCCGAGCTTGCCGCCGATGAGCTGCCAGATGACTATTTGAAGACCCCTTGTCGATACAGGCGCAGAAAGAAGGACCAGCCAAACACCAGCGGAAAGCGCCGCACCCGCGCCGGCACAACAATCTCTTGACCAGAGTGACGGCTAAGCTTCCAAGCGAGATAACTGATGCCGTCGCGAAAGGTGAAGTAGGCTTTGAGCAGGCGCGCGATCGATGCGAGCTTGCCAAGTGCTTGGCGAAGCAGCCACTTGCCGCGCAAAACGCGCCTTGACGCCGCGCCGAGACGTGAGCGCCAGCGATCATTCGAGACTTGCTCGACATTGCCCACATCGGGCAGGCAGGCATCGCAAAGCGCCCGATAGTGCCCCTTCGCAGAATCGTAGATCTCCATCACTCGGCCCGTCTTTTCGGCGCGAAGTTCGGTTGCATAGCTTTTTGAGAGACCGGATGTGATCAACTCCCGCGACGTAAACTCAGCTTGGCAAAGCGCCACACTCTCGCGAATGAGACGCTGCCCAGCGTGTTCGAGCGCATTGCGAACCCTCGCTCCGTCATTTTCGCTGGCAAAGCCAAAGAGACCCACGGGCTGTGCAAAGCGGCCCCAGAGATAGGATTCAAACCGCTGCGAGCAGCCGCGCTGAAGATCCTTGAGGCTCAGGATCGAATACTTGACCCGCGCCACGCCGCTTGCGAGCGGGACCTCCGCGTAGTAGACATTCGGCGGCAGCAGCCAATTGAAGAGTGCGGCGAGGCGAGACGAATGCGCGGCTTGGTAGCCCGCGACAACCAGATACACATCGACCAGACCGTCGAAGACCTTGCCGCTGCGGAGGCACGAGCCATAGGCGATGCACCCAACGACGCCGCTGCTGCGCGCGGTCAACTGTTCACACAATTCGCCGAGCAGCGTTCCCGCTTCGATCTGCACGTCTTGGCGACCAATGGACGACACCGCAGTCATAGGAAGCGCACAAAGTCGATCTTGGGGCCTGCATCAATGGTTAGCTTTGCCCGCCCATCGCGCATTCGAAACAGCTCTCCGTCGATTGTGAAGTTCGCAACATCTGAAAGAACAATCCGCTTGGCGCCACCTGAAGCATACATCGGCGAACTCGTGACCGAAGCGTCCGGCTTGCCGCGCAAAATGCCTGCGATGTTCTTGAGCAAGGACGGCGCGCCAAGACCGATTTGCAGGTACTTGATGGCTACATCTCCCTGCCCCCACCATGGCGTCACACTCTTGAACAACCCATCAAGGCAGGTGACGAGCACGAGCGACGCCGTGCCAACACCCGTTCGCTCACCGTCCACGCACATCTCGCCGGACACCACATGCGGGCATGCTTCGCCCTTGACTCCGATTTCGAGAATCGTGCCGCCGATGGCGACCACCGACGCGCCCGCATCGAGAAACGGCACACCGCGCACCGGCTTGCGAATTCGACGGTAGCGAGCCACCGCCGCAGGCGCGGCGCCGACACCGAGGAAGAACCCAGCGAGCGGCGGGTCGGATTCACTCGCTCGGATCAGCAAAGGTTGCTTCGGCACCGTGACAAGATGAGGCAGCCGCTCACGCAAGGCTGAAACCGCTTCGAGAAGGTCCGCCTGGCCGCCGATATCGGTCGCCGCGACATTGGTCGAGCCCGCCGGCAGCAGGGCGAGCTTCGGAAAGCGCGTTGCGTGAGACGCCAGCAGTGCGCTCATCCCCTGCTGCAAGGTGCCATCGCCGCCCGAGAGAATGAGCAGGTCGAGCGACTCGATGAGGTCGGGCTGCATGAGCGAGGCATAGTCCTTGGTACTCGTCGTCTCGGCGTAGACCGCATTGGATATCCCGCGCAATATCGGTCGAATCGCAGCGAGCAACTGCCTATTGCGCGCCGCGTCCGGATTACACACACAACCAATGCGAAGTGAACTCACTGAGCGCTCACTTCCGAACGCGCTTTCGGCAATTCAAACTGCAAGTGCTCACGCTGGCTCGACTCAGCTGTCTCGAATTGCCGCGCTTCGACCCCAAGCTGCCAACTGCGCTCGCTTGCCCGCACCGTAACAAGGTAGTAGCCAGCTCGATAGCGACCATCCGGCATGCCGACCGAGCCTGCGGAAGGTGCCGAAAGGACCGGCACTTGGCAGGACGGTCCTTCAATTGCGTGCTGCATCCATCGATGATTGTGACCGTGCAGCACGAGTTCCGCGCCTGTTTCGGCAACGACCTCGCAAAGACCGGCGGCATCGCTTAAACCTCGGCGCGGTGAATCGAGCGAAGGCACCGGGCAGTGATGGACAAGCAGCACGCGGCACAAGCCTTTCTCGCGACAGTCACGCAAGATGCGCGCTAGCTCGCGCAGTTGCTTCTGTCCCAATCGCCCGCTCGCAAGAAACGGCGCAGTTGGCACCGCGGAAGAAAGACCGACAAATGCGACCTCACCGAAGGTCTTCACGTACGGAAAAGCAGCGTCAGCGCCCATATACGGCGTCCAAAGCGTTTCCCACTTGGCACAGTGACCATCGAGACGAATCGAGTCGTGATTGCCAGGAATGACACACACGCGCCTGTGCTCGGCAAAGTTCGCGAGCCAATCGCGCGCGGCTTCGCATTCGGACTTCAGCCCCGCTTGCGTCAAGTCACCGGTGAGAACAAAGGTGTCCGTATGCCGCGCGGCGTCGCGAGCGACCGCTTCAAACAGCTCGCGCTTATAGCGGTGCCTGCGCTTCCATCGCCATGACAGCACACTGAGTGCGCGCTTGTTGGCGATCTCACGCCAAGAGGCAAATTCGGGCACGGTGAAGTGCGGATCCGTCAAATGCGCGAATGTCAGTTCAGCGGTCATCGTTACGCCTTGCCTTCGGCGACCAAGCGGCGGCAGAGCGCCAAATCGTCAGGCGTGTCCACGTCCACCGCGAGCAGCGGATGCGGCATCAGAATCGTGCCGATGTCAACCCCGAAACGAAGCGACAGGCGCCTGAACGCACCCTTCATGTCGAGGCGCCCAAGTCCGTACAGCGCCGCGTTGCCGACGCCAAGGCGCCGCAGCAGTCGAAGTGGTGATTTGCGCATCCCTTCCTGCGCCGCCCATTCGTCGCTCATGCGTCGTGCCTGCCGATTGCAGAAGGCGAACAGGTTGCATGTGCAGACCGAGATGTCGGAGAACTTGAGGACGGTGCGCGTGGAACTTGGCAGCACGCGGCGCACATCCGTTGCCGAGGCGAGCCCCAGACACAACTCGTTGTTCGAAGCCTCGGCCTCATCGATAAACTCAGCCACCCATTCGCCTCTCAAGAGCGCATGATCGGAGGTAGTCACCAGCACTTTACGATCGTGTGAAATCTCTTTGAAGGCGTGGCTCAGACTCGTTGCGGGCGATGAGCGCGGCGCAATCACGCGATGTGGCAGCGCCGGTTCAAACTCACTGAGAAGGGGCGCAAACAATTCCTCATCGCCAACGATGAGCACTTCTTTGATGGCCTCCACGCCAGCGAGCGCGCGCAGCACGCGAACAAGCATGGCTTCGCCGCCGACTTCGGCCATGGCTTTGACCGGCACGCCGCAGTGTTCGGCCACCGCATCACCGGAAGCGCGCGCGCCAGCAAGCACCACCGCCGTCCAGCCCACCTTAGAGCGCCTTCTCGTACATGCGGTAGGTCTTGTAGCGCTCACCACCGAAGGCTTTGGCGAGCGCGCGCATGCCCTGATTGTCTTCTAGAATCCACGACATCTCGATTTCCTTCGCGCCTCGTTCGTGCGCAGCCCAGCGCAATGGATCGCACACAGCGAAGGCGAGGGCAAGACCTAAGCGTGTGCTGTGGTGCGTCCGCCTGACACCCATCAAGGGAACGCGCACTGCCGACGGATGACGGACTTTCAGTCGCCACAGCAGCTTCGCCCAGCCAAAGGGGAGCAGCCGTCCGCGCAAATCTGCAATCGCTTCGTTGATATCGGGCAGCATGACCCCAAAGGACACAGGCTCGCCGTCGAGTTCTGCAATGCGGATGTAGTCGCCTGGCAGAATGAGGGTGAGTTCGCGCCCGATCTTTTGGAACTCAGCTTCGGTGAAGGGGACGAATCCCCAGTTGTCGTGCCAGGCATCGTTGAAGATATTTCGCAGGACTTCGAGTTCACTTTTCTGCTTGGCGCGGTCCAGGGCGCGCACCTTGACGCGCTCTCCCAAACGGCCGAGCAAGCGAGTCATAGCCGTAGGCGGCGCGAAATCCGGCTTCACGCGGTAGGCGTAGAGATCGACGGCTTTGCGGTAGCCCATTCTCTCTAGGTGTTCAGGAATATAGTTCGGCCCGTGCGGCATCATGAACCTCGGCGGCGAGTCGAAGCCTTGAATAAGCTGACCGATCTCCTGATTGATGCCGAGGCAAAACGGGCCGCACACGCGCTTGATGCCGCGTTTCACAAGCCATGCCTCGGCTGCGCCGACGAGCGCATCGATAGCGCCTGCATCGTCGATGCAGTCGAGGGAGCCGAAGTAGCCAACGTCTTGCCCCCATCGTTGCCGGTGCAAATGGTCGATCTGTGCGGTGATGCGACCCGCAGGCTGTTTTGAATCGTTGCTCGAAAAGCCGAGCCAAGCCTGCCATTCCCCATGTTCGCAAAACGGATTGGCGGATGAATAGTGGGACGCGCGTTCGAGCGGAATCTGCGGAATCCATGCAGGATCAGCGCCGTAGAGACGATTCGGAAGCCGCACAAAGGCGCGCCGTGTCTTTTGATCGCACACCGGCACAATGTTCCAATCTGGGGTATCGCGAAGCGTCATCGCCACTCAATCAATTCGTTTCTTGCGATTTTCTTCATTTTATCTGCATACTCTTGACATTTTTGGATTGAGGCGTGTACAGTGCGCCGCATACGCCAAAGAAAGGTCAGGAAAATTCTCAACGGAGAAGCTCACAGGGCAAAAGCACAGACTCCCACTGTGGGCGTATTTTCGAGCCTAGTCAACGTCAACCAAGGGAAACAAAGGGGATAGGGTGGATGTCGCCGAGTGCCGAGGACTGACGCTTGGCGGCACTCTTCCTTCTTGCTGATGGAGCAGCCAGAGAATTTCGTCAACGAAAGTAGCCTGAACAGACTTGGATGAACGAGAAGAAGGAGCATGCTAGATGAGCGACAGTAGAAACGGCGATACGCCGCTGTCCGTCCAGACGGTCGGGACTGTGCAAACAGCCCTGAGCGGCTTGGCGTTTCGTAGCGCGGATTTTGAGACGCTCGCAGAAGCCCTCGACTATGCCGCCGAAGGCGAAAGCGGCATGAATTTTTATGATCGTCGAGGCGCACCGGAAACCACCTTGTCCTATGCCGACCTTCGCGCCAATGCGCTGAAGACCGGTGCGCGCTTGGCTGGTCTTGGCCTTCGCAGGGGCGCGCGCGTCGCAGTTGTCGCGGAAACACGTCCAGAATTCGTCGAGTTCTTCTTTGCCTGCCAGTATGCCGGACTTGTGCCCGTGCCGATTCCAGCCGCGCTCAATCTCGGGGGTCATCGGGCGTTTATTGAACAAACGACAGCGATGCTAAAGCTCGTCGAGGCGACAGTCGCGGTGGGATCAGAGTTCTTCGCGCCCTATCTTGAACAGTGCGTGGCGCAACTCGCAAAAGACGAACAATCCAGCTCGGTGAAATTTGTCGGCACCTTCAGCGAGTTCAACACGCTGCCGCCTTCGCATTATTCGTTGACGCCCGTTGATTCCGACGAAATCGCCTACCTGCAATTCACCTCCGGCAGCACTCGCTTCCCGCGCGCCGTGATGGTCAAGTCGGCGGCTGTCATGGCCAATCTTGCAGGCATCATTCGCCATGGCGTGCACATCGGTCCCGAAGACCGCTGCTTGTCTTGGCTGCCTTTCTATCACGACATGGGGCTCGTTGGCCTCGTGCTCGTTCCCGTCGCCTCGCAAATCAACGTTGATTACCTGGGCACGCGTGACTTCGCCATGCGCCCGCGGCTGTGGCTTGACCTGCTCCATCGCACCAAAGCCACCATCTCCTTCAGTCCGCCGTTCGGCTACGAGCTCGTCGCCAAGCGACTGCGGACAGACGAAGCGAAGAAATACGATCTCTCTGCGTGGCGCGTGGCGGGCGTCGGCGCGGAAATGATCCGCGGTGAGATTCTCGACACCTTCGAGCGCACCGTCAAAGGCTCAGGCTTTGATGCGCGTGCGTTCCTGCCCTGCTACGGCATGGCCGAATGCTCGCTTGGCGTGACTTTTTCCGACCTTGACCGCACCTTTCAGGTCGATACGATCAACCGCGATGCGCACGCGAGCAGCGGCCTTGCCGAGCCTCTCGGCGCGTCTTCCCACCAGGCGCGCAGCTTCGTCGAGTGTGGCCAAGCGCTGCCGGGCTATGAGATGGAAGTTCGAGGCGCGGACGGCAACAGACTGGCGGACCGCGAAATCGGCGAGATTTTCCTGCGCGGGCCGAGCGTCATGGCCGGCTACCTGAACGAGCCTGAAGTGACTTGGAACACGCTCTCCGGCGATGGCTGGCTGAATACCGGCGACCTTGGCTACATGATTGGTTCAAGGCTCGTCGTCACGGGGCGTGCCAAGGACCTCATCATCGTCAACGGTCGCAATGTCTGGCCGCAGGATCTTGAGTACATCGCCGAATCCCAAGAAGGCATCCGATCAGGTGACGCACTGGCGTTTTCAATTCCGAGTGATGCCGAGGAATTCGCAGTCATCGTTGTGCAATGCCGGGAACGGAACACGCAGGCGCGAGTTCAATTGATCGAACGCATTCGCAGCGACATTGCGCGCGAGCTCGGCATTGACTGCCTCGTTGACCTTGTGCCAGCGCACACGCTGCCGCGCACCTCGTCCGGCAAGCTATCTCGCTCGCGAGCGCGTGCGGACTACATGCACTCAGGCGGACTCGCCGCCGCGCGCGCGGATATACAAGCGGGCTGAAGCCTCTTCATTCCTTGGTGCCGATTTCAGTGACCGGCTCGATTGCGGTCACGGGCGGCACCGGCTTTATAGGCAGGCGCTTGCTTCCCGCGCTCACTGACTTGAGTTTACCCGTCCGCGCTTTGACGCGCGGTGCGCAGCCCATAAGAAGCGACCATCTCACTTGGATTCATGGCTCACTTGCATCGGACGAGAGCCTGGAGACGCTACTCGAAGGCGCCACACATCTCATCCACCTCGCGGCGAGCGTGCGCGGCAACACTTCGAAGGACTTCCTGCGCACGAACATGCACGCGAGTGAGAGACTCTTCAATCTCTGCTCGCAAATGCCCGCGCCGCCGAGGGTGCTGTTCGTCTCCTCGCTCGCGGCGCGCGAACCGAGCCTCTCTCACTACGCCAAAAGCAAACACCTTGCCGAGCAAGCCCTTGAAGCGCTCGCATCCGATCTCGAATGGACGATCTTCCGCCCGCCTGCCGTGTACGGTCCGGGCGACACAGAAGTGCGCGCGCTGCTTCAGTTCGCATTATTCGGGCTGCTGCCAGTTCCTTCACACGCTCACCACCGTGTTTCACTCTTGCACGTGGATGATCTCGTCGCCGCAATGCTCGCTTGGCTGCGCGCGAATGACGCGTCGGGACAGGTTTTGGAGCTATCCGATTCAACAACAGGCGGATATGACTGGCAGCAGCTTGCCAAGCTACTCAGCGGCCACTATGGGCGTCGCGTGCACGTCATGCGCTTGCCGAAATCGTTGCTTCTGCTCGCTGGTGCATTGAATGCCAGCATCGGACACCTCGTGCGTCGTCCGGTCATGCTTTCCGTTGGCAAGGCGCGCGAGCTGTCGCATCCAGACTGGACGGCGGATCCGACAGAGGCCATGACACGCCTTGACTGGCGACCGCTGATCGAATTCCCGGAAGGCATTGCCCTGCAGACCAAGGAACGGCGTTTTAGAACGGATTAGGAATCTCAATAATGCCAGCAAAGAATATGATACAGTGCGAAACGTGCATCATCGGAGTATCCAACGTGATTCAAACCATCAAAGCCATCGCAAGCCTATTGACACTCGCCGTGCTCTTCGCGGCACCTCTCAGCGCCAACGCCTCTGATTCGAATGCAGGGAAGGATGAGTGTATTGATAAATGGATGGAATCGGACGCGGCCCGCACCTGTCTTCCAACGTCGATCGTCGCCACGCCCGCTGAAGAGGCTGAGGAATGCAGCTTCGTGATGCGTTGCATCATCAACATGGACTGCACAGCCGAAAATCCCTGCGATGAGAATTCCGGGGCACTTGTGAGGTCCGGCTTAACTTGGCAAGGCTCGATCAGCAACGTCTCGAGTTTGCAGAACTGTCGCGGAAGTATTCAAACTTGGTCATGTAATGCCAGCTCCGCGCACGAAGATGCAGTAGGCAGTTCAAACAGGTAGACGAAAAAGGCTGAGGAATGCAGCTTCGTGATGCGTTGCATCATCAACATGGACTGCACAGCCGAAAATCCCTGCGATGAGAATTCCGGGGCACTTGTGAGGTCCGGCTTAACTTGGCAAGACTCGATCAACAGCGTTTCGAGTCTCCAGAACTGTCGCGGAAATATTCAAACTTGGTGTATCGCTCTGAGCTCTGAGTGGGAATAGGGTGAAAGCAAGCAGATGTGCCAACACCTCAGCTTGTCACTACTGACAAGCTAGACGCTGCGACATCTAGGGAGCGTTACGGGCATCGTGGCGACTGCCGTAGCGTTTCTTCGGGTACCGCTTGACGAGGGCAATCGTCCGCACGACTGCTGTGACGAGCTGCTAGGCGCCTGCCACGACCACAGCAAATCGAGCGTGTATTGGGCGGTTTCTGATGCTTCGCGCGGGCGCGAGACCGCTCACGTATGTAGTTACCCAAAGAAGCAGAGGTGTCAAAAACAGAATCGACTATTTTCGACACCTGTGTAAAATAGTTCGTTCCTGTCAAGCGGGCCTCTCCCATGCCCAGCATTCGCCGCTATTTGGAAGAGCAGATTCTTGAGGACCTGTCCCGCAAGATGGTGTTCATCAGCGGACCGAGGCAGGTCGGCAAGACGACACTTGCGCGAATGCTCGCGCCAACGAATAGCCGCTACCTGAATTGGGACGTTGAAACAGACCGGCAACGAATCATCCATCAAGAAGTTCCGCAAGAGTCGTTTCTCATATTCGACGAGGTGCACAAGTTCAATCGATGGCGAAACTACCTGAAAGGCCTCTTTGATGCGCACCGCGAGCACAAGCAAATTCTCGTCACCGGCAGTGCGCGACTCGACTACTACCGCTACAGCGGCGACTCCCTGCAAGGCAGATACCACCTGCACCGCCTGCATCCCTTAAGCGTTGCCGAGCTTGGGCTTGAGAACGATCAGGACTTCGATGCACTTCTGCGCCTCGGGGGCTTCCCTGAACCGTTCTTTTCAGCATCAGACCGACAAGCGCAGCGCTGGCGACGAGACTACCAAACACGATACATCTACGAAGAAGTCACGACACTTGAGCAATCGCAGCAGCTTGCGCAAATGCAGCTGCTCATGGAACACCTGCCGAGCCTCGTGGCATCGCCACTCTCCATCAATGCGCTGCGGGAAGACTTGCAGGTCGCGCACGCCACAGTCGCCAAATGGCTGGACATCTTTGAACGCATGTACATGATTTTTCGCCTGCCACCCTTCGGCAGCGACCGAATCAAGGCAGTCAAGAAAGAGCAGAAACACTATCACCACGATTGGGCCGTCGTGGACGATGAAGCGGCGCGCTTCGAGAACCTCGTCGCCTGCCATCTGCTCAAGTGGGTGCATGCCATGCAAGACAGCGAGGGCGAAGACTACGACCTCACCTACTTTCGCGACCGAACGGGCCGGGAAGTCGATTTCGTCGTAACCTTGAACAAGCAGCCAACGCTCGCGGTTGAGGTCAAGAGCGCACAGAGGGACATCAGCAAGCATCTCGTCTACTTCAAGAGGAAGTTTCCTGAAGTGCAGGCGATTCAGGTGCACAGATACGGCTCTCGCGAGTACCAAAGTAAAGACGATGTGCATGTCAGGTCTTGGAAGACATTTCTGTCCAAGCTTGCCTAGCGACCTCGCCTGTCGAAAGCCCTTACAATCTCGCTTCACTCGACCGCCTTCCGACGAACATGCAATTCGATTCCACCGACACGCCCTTGGCCGAAATTCAAACGCCATGCCTCGCAGTGCCGCTTGCCGTGGCAAGCGCCCTCGATGAACAGATCGCGCCGCGCGGCTACCTGCGCTCCGCCCTGCGCCACGCCAAGGACGAAGCTGGCGAAGTCACGTGCATCGCCATGCCTGAAGGCGCTGGCGCAGAGCAGTTGATCGCCTTCGGCGTTGGCGAAGTCGTTACCCTCAAGGAAGTGCGCAAGATCGGCGTCGCTGTCGGCAAAGCCATCAAGGCCTGCGAAGTCACAAGCGCCACGGTCGCGCCGCCAGAGGTCGCGGGCGCGGACTTGCCGCGCGCGACAAGAGCCTTCGCCACAAGCATCGCAAGCGAGCTCTATCGCTTTCGCGCGCACAAAAAGGAAGATCGCGAGAAGCCCGAATTCGAATCGCTGACAGTTCAATCGAATGAGGACATCTCGCGAACCGTCGCCCTCATTGAAGCGTTCAGTGTCGGCCAGACATTCGCGCGCGAACTCGGCAACCTGCCCGGCAATGAATGCACACCAGACTACTTGCTCTCCGAGGCCAAGCGCCTTTCCGAGGCCCACGACATTCAATGCTCCCACATGGACGAGAGCCAAATGCAAGCGCGCGGCATGGGCGCCTTCCTCTCGGTCAGTCGTGGCAGTGCGCGCGAAGGCCGCCTGATACGACTCGATTATCTCGGTGCTGGCGATCCTGCTTCGCCGCCTATCATCCTCGTCGGCAAGGGCATCACCTTCGATACCGGCGGCATCAGCCTCAAGAAACCCGAGGCCATGGACGAAATGAAATTCGACATGTGCGGCGCAGCTGCTGTGCTGGGAACGCTGCTCGCCGCGGTCGAAGCCAAGCTGCCGCTCAATGTCATCGCCATCGCCGCAGCCGCCGAGAACATGCCGAGCGGCAAGGCGTCGAGGCCGGGCGACGTGGTCACCGCCATGTCCGGCACCACCATCGAAATCCTCAACACCGACGCCGAAGGACGACTGGTCTTGTGCGATGCCCTCAGCTATGCGCGCGAACTCAGGCCGCGCACGGTGATCGACGTGGCGACGCTCACCGGCGCGTGCGTCGTTGCGCTCGGTGAGCGCGCGTCCGGCTTGTTCACGCCCGACGATGCCCTCGCCGATGCGCTGCTCGAAGCTGGCGAGTTCTCCGGCGACCGCGTCTGGCGCCTGCCGGTGTGGGAGGACTATCGGGAACAACTGAAAACGCCGCTCGCGGACATTGCCAACGTCGGCGGCAGCGGCGCCGGCGCCATCACCGCCGCGGCGTTTCTTTCAACCTTCACCGAAGGCATGTCCTGGGCGCATCTCGATATCGCGGGCACGGCTTGGAAAACCGGCAAGGAGAAAGGTGCGACGGGTGCGGGGGTCGGCGTGCTGTTTGAGTATTTGCTAGCGCAGGCTTAAGGTCAATTGACGCGAATCGACTTCTACGAACTGGCCGACATCAGCATCGAAGCGCGTGCGCGCTTCGCGTGCCGCCTTGCGCTGAAGGCGCGGGACGCCAACCTGAATGTGACGCTGCTGACACCCGACGATGCCGTCGCCAAAGACCTTGACGACCTCATGTGGCAATACCCGCGTGAGCGCTTCCTGCCGCATAGTGTCGGCGCGGAGTCATCAGCGCACGCACGGGTACACATCGCCGCCGGCACGCTCGGTGAACGCGGCGGCGAGAACACGCTCCTCATCAACCTGAAGGATGAATGGCCGGAGGGCTGGGAGCGCTTTGCGCGCATCGCCGAGATCATTGTCGCCGAATCGCGCGAGACTTCGCGGGAAAAGTATCGTTTTTATCGAACGCAGGTGAAGGACTTGCGTCACCATCGACTCGACGACTGGGAAGCCTGATGTCTGGTGAGTCTGAGTCCGACACGCGCCGCCCAGAGCTTGACATGAGCCTGCTTGATCGCGGATTTGAGCCAGAAGCGATTGAATCCCGCCTGTACGAGTGGTGGGAAGCGAGCGGCTTTTTCAAGGCCAAGAACTCGGGCGAGCCATACTCGATCATGATTCCTCCGCCGAATGTGACCGGCACCCTGCACATGGGCCACGCCTTTCAGCACACGCTCATGGACGCGCTCATTCGCTTCGCGCGCATGGACGGCAAGCGCACCCTCTGGCAGATGGGCACCGATCATGCCGGCATCGCCACGCAAATGATCGTTGAACGACAGCTGGCCGCGAGGAACCTGCACAAAACCACACTCGGACGCGACGCCTTCGTTGACGAAGTGTGGAAATGGCGCAAGGAATCCGGCGGCGAGATCAGCCGGCAATTGCGTCGCATGGGTTCGTCGCTCGACTGGTCGCGCGAAAAATTCACCATGGACGACGACTATGCGAACGCGGTGCGCGAAGCCTTCGTGCGCTGTCACGAGGCGGGATATATTTATCGCGGCAAACGGCTCGTCAACTGGGACCCTGTTCTGCAGACCGCTATTTCCGACTTGGAGGTGGAAAGCAAGGAAGAAGATGGGTCGCTGTGGCATATTCGCTATCCCCTCGCCGACAATGATGGCGAGCTCGTTGAGCATGTGGATGAACATGTCGCTGAATATGTGACCATTGCGACCACGCGGCCAGAGACCATGCTCGGCGACACGGCAGTGGCTGTCAATCCCGATGATCCTCGGTTTGCGCACCTCATTGGCAAGCGCGTGCGCGTGCCTATCGCGGACCGCGAAGTGCCGGTGATCGGCGATGCATACGTCAGCATGGAATTCGGCACGGGCTGCCTCAAGGTGACGCCAGCGCACGATTTCAACGACAGCGAGATCGGCAAGCGCCATGGACTCGCCGAGATCAACATCTTTGATGCAGAGGCGAAGCTCAAAGATGTCGCGCCTGCGCACCTCAAAGGACTCGACCGCTTTGAAGCACGCAAAGCCATCGTCACGGAACTCGAAGCACTCGGATTGCTTGCCAAGGTCGAATCGCATCGCGCACAAATTCCTCGAGGTGACCGATCCGGCGCCGTCATCGAGCCCTACCTGACTGATCAATGGTTCATGCGCATGGACACGCTGCGAGATGCCGCAGTGGAAGCCGTTGCGGATGGCCGCGTCGAGTTTGTGCCCGCACACTACGCCAACCTCTTCAATGCGTGGATGCGAGACATTCGCGACTGGTGCATCAGTCGCCAGCTCTGGTGGGGTCACCGGATACCGGCGTGGTGTGACGAAGCGGGCACGGTCTATGTGGGCCGAAGCGAGAGCGAAGTACGCGAAACGCATGGACTCGGAGACGCGCCGCTGCGCCAAGATGATGACGTGCTTGAAACCTGGTTCTCATCGTCGCTGTGGACCTTCGCGACCTTGGGATGGCCTGAATCCACGGCGTCGCTTCAGCGCTTTCATCCCACGTCGGTGCTGGTCACAGGTCACGACATCATTTTCTTCTGGGTGGCGCGCATGATTATGATGACGCAGAGTCTGGTCGGCGACGTACCGTTCCATCAGGTCTACATCCACGGTCTGGTGCGCGATGCGCAAGGCCAGAAGATGTCCAAGTCGCGGGGCAATGGCCTCGACCCGCTTGACCTAGTCGATGGCATCGACCTCGAATCGCTGATCGCCAAGCGCACCAGCAATCTCATGCAGCAGAAGCTTCTGCCGAAGATAGAACGCGCGACGCGCAAGGAGTTCCCGAACGGCATCGCCGCGCATGGCGTAGACGCGCTGCGCTTCACCTTCGCGGCGCTCGCATCAACCGGACGCGATGTCCGATTTGATCTCTCGCGCGTGGATGGGTATCGGAACTTTTGCAACAAGCTGTGGAATGCCGCGCGCTTTGTGCTGATGAACACGAAAGACTATGCCCATGGCGCAGGCGATGGCGGACTCGCCGAGCGCTGGATCCGAAGCAGGCTGGCAACGCGCATCAAAGCGTGCCGGCGCGCGTTTGAAGAGTACCGGTTCGACTGGCTCGCATCGAGCCTCTACGAATTCATCTGGCATGAGTATTGCGACTGGTATTTGGAAGTCGCCAAGCCGAGCTTAAGGGCGGCGGAATCGAATCCCGAATCAGCGGCGGCGACGCAGCGCTGCCTGCTCGAAGTGCTTGAGGCGCTCCTTCGCGCATTGCATCCCTTGATGCCGTTTATCACCGAAGCGCTCTGGCAGCAGATATCCATGCGGCTCGATATTGACGGCGACACTCTGATGCTGCAGCCCTACCCCGCGTTCGATGAGGCTTGGATTGACGAGGACGCGACCGACGACTTTGACTGGATGCGCGCGATCATCACCTTTCTTCGCACCATGCGAAGCGAGCGAGGCTTGCCGCCGGGTGAGCCTTTGCCGGTCTTGCTGCAAGGCCCGGAGCGTGTCACCACGACGGCGAAGCTTCGTCTCGTTGAATTTGAGAGCACCATTCGTCACTTGGGGCGCGTATCGACAATCGCCTTTCTTGAAGCAGGCGCGTCCGCGCCGCCTTCAGCCTTCGAACTGGTCGGTGATCTCAAGGTCATGGTGCCGCTCGAAGGCGTGCTCGATCTTGATGATGAACGATCCAGAATCGCGAAGGCTGTTCACACGGCTGAACAGGACCTGAAGCGCATCAACGGCAAGCTCGCGAACGCGCAGTTTTTGGAAAAAGCACCGGAGGAGATCGTCAAGGGCGAGCGGCAGAAGGCGCAAATGCTCGAATCACGAGTGGCACGGCTTCAACAGGCACATGCCGCGCTTATGCAGGACACGCCCCCTCCTCCAGACTGATGTGAAGAATGCGTATGCTTCTTACACATTCATCTCTCGGAAGTCAGTAGATGGCGCGCGTTCAATTGGTCATCGCTGACGATGAACAAGCCCAATTCCTTCGACAGGCGCAGTTGGAAGGCTTGTCGCTCAGTGCTTGGCTACTGGCCGCCGCACGCGAGCGGATCGAGCGCATGCGTCCTCGTCGTCGATTCC
>JAPOTJ010000085.1 GCA_026709225.1 Gammaproteobacteria bacterium
TTGGTCTTTGAGTATGGATTGTTCTTCTGTCAATTCCATCGCTTTTCCTTAGCCTGAAGTTATCACTTTGGATTCTCGCTCCAGAACCGGTTCCAGCTTGGCCACGCATCGGGAAGAAGCGCTGTGGTCAGGCCGTGGTCGCGGAAGTCCGTGTCGGCCCGCTTGATCTGATCGACGACCCCCCAGCGATTGTAGTGACGCCGCTGAAAGTACCAGCGCCCATCGCGCCGCTCGTAACGGTCCCAGTACTGCAAGTGCCCGACAGTCCACCCGCCATTCTCTTCAACCTCGTCGCGACAGTAGACGACGCCCCTGGCGTGATCAGCATCGAGAAAACTGATCACGTGATTTCCGACCAGATGAATCGTGCGATCAATTTTTGACAGGGCGCCCGTCATCCACTGCTTCAAATGCTCGCGTCCAATCGCGTCTCGGCCAATTTGCACATCGGCCACAAAAAGCGCGACGAGATCGTCCATATTGCGCGAATCCACCGCCAGCGCGTAGCGCACAGGCAACTGCCGAATTTGCGCAGTGGAATCCAGTCGGTCCAGACGTTCTTCGTTGTTGGCGGGTTGCCATTCGGCATCGCGCGACAAGATATGATCAGCGCTCATGTCAACACCTCCAAGGACTTTGCGTCGAAAGGGGACGGGGCAATGCCCCGCTTCACTTTCCGGCTCCACGCGGGATCGTGCAGGATTGCCCGCCCGACCCCGACCAAATCAAATTCATGCCGATTGAATCGCGCAAGAAGCAAAGGCAAATTGTCCACTGACTCCCCCTTGTCACCCTTGAGGGTGTCGTACATGCCGGTATTTATGCCAACGCCGCCAATCGTCATACTCATCTTGCCGGTGACCTTTTTCGCCCATCCGGCCAAGTTCAATTCAGAATCCGGAAACGCCGGCGTGTTGAAGTAGCGCGTACTGGCATCGAACACATCGACGCCAGCCTCGGCGATTGGCACAAGAATGCGTTCCAGTTCAGCGGGCGAGCCCGCTAATCGCGCCTTGAAGTCCTGCTGCTTCCACTGGGAGAATCGAAACAAAATGGGCAGTTCGTCACCCACTGCCCCGCGAATAGTTCTGACCACTTCCACGGCAAAACGACTTCTTGCGGCCAGGTCACCGCCCCACTTGTCTGTTCGGGTATTGGTTTCACGCCAGAGAAAGTTGTCAATCAGGTAGCCGTGCGCCGCATGAATGGCAATGCCGTCAAAGCCGACATGCTTGGCATTGGCCGCGCTCCGCCCATACGCCGCAATCACATCGGCAATGTCCGTTTCACTCATGGGGCGTGTTGGCTGTATTTGCCGAGCGATGTGCTCGTCGCTGAAGTCGGGTGGGGTCAGGCCCTGCGCCGGGCCCCAGAGCCCGGATGGCCTGCAGCTCGGCGCCTGCGGGTGGGGACCGGTGCCCTCCACACGCATGACGCCTTGATGCCAGAGCTGCGGAAAAATGACCCCGCCCGCGGCATGAACCTGATCAACAACGCTGCGCCAACCCTGCAAGGCGTCGTCACCGTACATATGGGGAATATCTGTCTCACCCAAGCCAGCACTGCCCAAGGCAGCCGCGTGGTCAACGCCAACGCCTTCGGTAATGATCAGGCCAGTTTCGCCCTCGGCTCGACGCCGATAATAGGCGGCCACATCTTCGCCTGGGATGCCGTTTGGAGAAAAGCTCCTCGTCATGGCGGACATGACGATGCGGTTTTGCAGTGTGACCGAGCGAATCGACAGCGGGGTGTACAGGGCGCCAACGGCTGAATTCATGTCGGTACTCACCGGTTCACCTTCGCAAAACCATCACCGAAAGGGGCGTCCCGATTGGTGAGCGCCACCTTCAAGCCGTGTTCCGCCATGTCTTTTTTGAACTGGGTTCTGCGCGGGCCGGTGGACAGGTGTGCTCGCGCGTCCGCCTCAATCGAATAGGACTGCAGCGCAGTTGATCCCATTTGCTCCATCGCCATATTGACCACGCGCTTGTGGGACGCGAGCAATTCGGGATCGACAGCGGCGATTTTCCGAGCCAGCTCGCTCACGTGTTGGTCGAGGCGATCCGCGGGCACGGCTTCAAGAACGAGGCCGATCTTGGCGGCGTCCTCGCCCGACAGCCTGTCACCGGTAAACAGCAACCGCTTCGTCCACTGCGGTCCCATGTGATAGAACCAGGTCTGGTTGGGCGGCGTGCCGTTGGCCCGTGTCGCAGGGTGGCCGATCTTCGCATCTTGCGCCGCGATGATCAGGTCGCAGACAAAGGCAAGCTCTGCGCCTCCCGCGAGGCAATTCCCGTGAACTTTCGCAATCACCGGCTTGTGGAGCTTCGGGATCAGGTGGAAGAGCCGCTGCACATTGTGCTGCATGTTCCAGATGTCATCGTCATAGGTGGCTGAGTGGCTGCGATAGCTGACCTCTTCACCCGAGGCATCAAGCGCCTTGCCTTTCTCTGCGTAGAGTCCAGCCAAGTCATATCCCGCGCAGAAGTCTTTCCCCGTGCCGGACAAGATGATCACGTTCACGTCAACGCGGTCATCGGCCTCCAAGAGTGCATGATGCAGTTCATCAAGCATGTCGAACGACAGGCAGTTGCGCTTTTGCGGGCAGTTCATGGTGATGCTGGCCACAGAATCCTTCACTTCGAAGGTCAGGCTATTCGGGCGCTGCAGCCATTTTCCGCTGTAATTTGTCATAGACCTCTCCAATTACCGACCCTTGAATTCTGGTTTTTCGCCATCCATGAAGCCTCGCACCGCCGACCGGTGATCCTCGCTGAAGAGCGTAAACACCTCCATGCCCCAGTGCGCCTCAACGAGGCCCTCTATCTGGCGCTTCAACAGCATGTTGACGCTACGCTTGGTGGCATTGAGCGCCATGGACGGGCCGTTCGCCAATTTCTCGGCGAGCGCATCGACGAAGGCATCAAGCTCGTCAGCAGGCACGACTTTGCTGATCAGGCCCATTTGCTCCGCCTCTTCGCCGGTCAAGGCTTCGCCGGTCAGCAGATGCCATTTCGCCTTGGCAAAGCCGATATTCAGCGGCCACAGATAGGAGCCGCCATCGCCGGCGGAGATGCCCATCACGACATGAGGATCGGCTATTTTTGCGTGGGGCACAGCGATGCTTAGGTCGCTCAATAGCGCGACAGTTGCGCCCACGCCAAAAGTATCGCCGTTGATTTTGGCGATGATGACCTTGTCGAGGTTGATCATCCCGTAGGCGATGAGGTACGTGTAGGGGCTAATCGCTTTTGCCAGATAGGCATTGGCATCGTCCATGTTTTCAGCCACGAGCTGCAAATCTCCGCCGGCCGAGAACGCCCGCCCTCGACCAGTGATCACGACCACATTCACCTCATGGTCCTGAGCGATATCGGGAAATATCGTCATCAGTTCGTCATGGATTCCCTGACCGATGGCGTTGAGCGGCGGGTTGTCCAAGGTCATGGTCAACACCTTGCCTCGGCGCGCCAACTTAAGATGTTGGTATTTTTCGTACATGAGCCATAAAAGTCCTCAAGCGACCGCATCGCTACTCAAGGTGTTCTCCACTCTTGCCTAGCGGAAATTGAACTTGAAGCGAGCACCGTAATACGCTTGGGCATCGCGCGGAAGAATGCCGGACTGTCGACCAACAACGAACTCACTTATGTGTTTTATCTATCTGTCTTATTTACTGTGTGATTCGAATAGGTACGTGTGAGTATCCCCTAACCGTACTTGTTCGAACGCGCACCATGTTATCCCAATCGACATCCCAATCGGGAATGCGCTTCAGCACTTCTTCCATCGCGATACGGGTTTCCAGCCGCGCAACGGACGCACCGAGGCAGCTATGTATACCATAGCCCAAGGCAACATTCCGGGCGGGCTTGCGTTCAATATTGAACACTTCCGCATCTTCATACTGTCGCTCGTCACGATTCGCCGATGCGGTGAGCAACCCTATTTTGCTGCCTTCCGGAACGACGGTGCCATGCAGCTCCACATCTTTCATGACACGTCTGAACTGAACGGGCGAGGGCGGCTCAAAGCGCAGCACTTCCTCAATAGCTCTGGGAATTAGACGTGGGTCATCGCGCAGCATTTGTCTTTGCTCAGGATGCTTGGCCAACAACCAGCAGAACGATGCCAGCAGTCTGGCAGCGGTTTCATTGCCCGCCAAGCCTACCGTCATCGCCATTTCAATGGCTTCCTTTTGAGTCAGCGGTCGTTCGCCCTCTTCATCTTTGAGCTTCCCTGTAGCAATCAACGAAGCCAAATCATCCTGCGGATTTTCACGCCGCAGGTTTATCAAGTTGGTGAAGTACTCTGAGCTTTTTTGCATGGCCTCAATTTGCGCCGGCCCTGGTCCATCCTGACCTTCATCGCGGTGTAATACGTCATTGCCCCAATCGTTAATTTGTTTGCGCTCTTCCTCTGGCACGCCAAGCAATACGCTAATCACATCCATGGGCACCCAGCGGCAAAAGTCCTCCACAAAATCGAACTCACTTCTTCCTTCCAGCGGTTCCAAGTAGCCGACAACAATTTCCCGTATTTCGTCTCCGAGCTTTGAAATATTGGCCGGCGAGAAGTGCGAGGCAACAGCACCGCGCAATTGGTCATGGTAAGGCGGATCTTCATAGATGATTGTGCCGAGAGAGCTCGGTTCCTCGGACATCTGGTCAAGCACAGTGCCCCAGCGACTGCTATACGTCTCGGTATCCAATGAGGCTTTGATCAGATCTTCATAGCGGCTCAGAACCCAAAAGTCGTATCTATCGTTATGCCAGATCGGCGCTTCGTCGCGCAGCCGCTTAAACAATTCATAAGGGTTGTCATCGATTTTATAGTCCCAAGGGTCGTAGTAGATTGGTTCGCCGCTCATGTATGGTGCCTCCGAAACCTTATATTAAATCTATATTGGATTTGCGTTAAGGTGCGCTTGCTGGCTTGTAACAAAGTGCGCACTGTAACATTGTTTCTTCCAAATAAGAATTATGTTCTCTTTTATTCTACTCATTTTGAATACTCACAAGTTATAGATACACTGGGATTGAATGTCCATGAATCAGGCGATAGGTTGGAAGCAGCGTTCCGCTGAGCAAATGCTCGGTAGAACGCGTAAAAATGCCGAAGCACGCACCTTAAAGATTGTCGATGCAGCCATAGAGCAGATCACTGAATCCGGCTTAAGCGGTTTTACCGTGCAAGCGGTATTAGGCCGGTGTGGGCTGGCGCTGAGCACGTTCTACTCGCGCTTTAGTGGCAAAGATGACTTGATGCTAGCGGTATATGAAGAGACGATTCACCGATCATCCAAAGACCTGTCAAACATGCTCGACGGCGTTGACGGCTCACCAGTTGATCGTTTGCGTGTGCTGGTGCGGTTTCAGATGGAGGGATCCTTGCGCAGCAAAAGTGACAATCTAATTACCGCACTGAAACATGAATACAACCGATTAGCCGATGAAAGACCAGAGCAACTCGAATTCGTGATGCGGCCTTTGCATGAGCTGATTGCATCGCAAATACAGCTCGGTCAACAGGCGGGCCTGATACGCGATGCTGATCCATTAAATTGCGCAGTCATGATTCGAAGCCTGATTACAACCTCCACCTTATATATTCCCGCGGCGCTCACTCGCGAGAGCGAGATTGCCGAATTCATTGAGAAAGCTGCCGAGGAGGTTTGGGACTTTTGCTGGCATGCAATAAAGCGGTGAGGTCGGCTGCCAAGGTAAGAGGCAGCTATGATGATCGGCAGGTCGCTTTTAGCGATGCGCCACGGTCACTTGCATACCATCCATCTCGTCGGTCACGATAATCTGGCAGCTCAGCCGACTGTTATCGGTCACATGATCTTCGACTTCCAGCATCTGCGACTCGATAAGGGTTTTTTCGTCCAATGTGCTTTGCCATCCGGCAGGCACATAAATATGGCAGGTTGCACAGGCGCACTGACCGCCGCAATGTGCATCAATACCCTGTACGCCTACTGAAAATGCTGCAGACATCAAGGTTTGACCAGTTTCTGCTTCAACGACAGTATCCTCGCTGTTGACATCTGTAAAGGTGATTTTCGGCACAGTTTTCTCTCTTGAACAAATTCCTGTTCGGCCATGAATGAAGTGTTACCTATCACCGAGCCGTCATGAATAGTGTTTAACGTTTGATCCGCACAGGGATATTCTTGAACCCCCTGACTGAGCTGGTTCGCACGCGCACCATATTGTCCCAATCGACGTCCCAGTCGGGAATGCGTTTCAGGATTTCTTCCAGTGCGATACGCAATTCCATTCTTGCCACTGAAGAGCCGAGGCAGTTATGTATGCCATAGCCAAATGATACATGGCGACGAGGATCTCGCTCGATATCGAATACTTCGGGGTTTTCGTATTGTCGTTCATCGCGGCCGGCAGATGCCGTTAATAAGCTGATTCTGCTGCCTGCTGGAACCACGGTGCCATGTATCTCAAAATCTTTCATGACACGTCGGGACTGGATGGGTGAGGGCGGCTCAAGGCGCAGCACTTCCTCAATCGCTCTTGGTATCAGGCTTGGGTTTTCGCGCAGTTTTTGTCTCTGTTCAGGGTGCTTGGCTAGCAACCAGGAGCATGACGCCAACAGTCTGGCCGCGGTTTCGTTACCAGCCACGCCAACTATAAAGATCATGGCGGTTGCTTCATCGTCCGTTAACAATCGTTCGCCGGTTTCATCCTTGTACAGACCTGTTGCGATCGCGGTTGCTAGATCGTTCTGAGGATTTGCGCGCCGTTTCTTCAGCATATCCATAAAATATGCATTTGTTTTATCGTTGACCTCTTGGTGTTCCGGCCCCCGCTCGAATTGGCCATCTTCGATGTGCACCATGGCGTTGACCCAGTCATTGACCATTCTCCGCTCTTCAACGGGTACACCTAACATCGCACTGACGACATCCATAGGAATCCAACGCGCAAAATCCTCGACAAAATCAAACTCATCTTTTTGTTCGAGTGGTTTGAGGTAGCCAAGAACGATCTCGCGAGTTTCATCTTCGAGAGCTGCAATGCTTGCGGGCGTGAAATGCGGTTGCACAAGTGTCCGCAAATGGTCATGGTAAGGCGGGTCTTCATAGATGAGTATGCCACTGTTTTTTGGAACGTCGTCAATAGATTCCAGAGTTGTTCCGTAGGCGGAGCTAAACGTCTCGGTATCCAATGAGGCTTTTACCACATCGTCATAGCGGCTCAGAACCCAAAAATCGTATTTATCGTTATGCCAGATCGGCGCCTCGTCGCGCAGCCGTTTCCATATTTCATGGGGATTGTCATCGATTTCATAATCATAGGGGTCGTAGTAGATTGGTTCGCTACTCATTATGGTGCCTCCGAAACCTGACATTGAAATGTTGACTAAAAGTGCGCTTGCCGATTTGCAACAATGCGCGCACTGTAACACTGTTTCTTCTATAAGAGAACTATATTCTCTTTTTTGTCCATCCCCTCGCGCAGGAAGGTCAACAGGCCTTGATTTCTCGGCAGCGCATTGGCCTCGCTAAGCAGCGAGGCCTTCAACGTCTTATCGTGGCACAGCTGCTTGTCTTTTCACAGAACTGGTTGAGCCACCGTCGACCAATAAGTCGATGCCAGTAATAAATGATGCGTCAGCCGAGCACAGGAAGCGGGCAGTTCCAGCAATTTCATCGGCCTGAGCGAAACGCCCCAACGGCGAAGCTTTAAGCAGTTCGGCCATGGCGGGTTGATGCTCATTTTCCCGCAGTCCCATTGGTGTATTGACCATCCCCGGTGACAATGACACGATTCGGGCATTGTTTTGACCCCAGGCGAGCGCATATTTTTCCACCAGCAGTTGCACGCCGAGCTTGCTCAAACTGTAGGCGTATTCTGAAGCCCATTCTTCGCCGCGGTAGGCTCTTATATTGGAGAGAAAATCGTCGCGCAATGGATTTTCCGGCAAGTCGCCTAGCTCGGGATTCAACTCCCCTTGCATAAATGTTCCCGCTTGCGATGCAATGCAGACTGCGACCGCGCCGTTTTTCATGTGCGGGGACAAGGCTTCAATTAATAGCGCTGTTCCAATCAAATTGACCTGCAAGATTTTGTCGCCTTGTCTATCCATCGTGGGCGACAGGCCGGCGCAGTGCACCAACGCTTTAATGTCGCCAGCGTCGCAAGCCTTCGCGACAAGCTCTTGAATGTGCTCTTCGTTCGAGATGTCGCTGGTAACGCCGCTGACCGCAGCGCCTTTTTGCAGCAATAGCTTTTCCAGATCGGCAAGGGGTTCAGAGGAAATGTCGCTAAGTATGAGCTGGTAGTCGTCAGCAAAGCGCAAAGCGCTCGCAAGCCCTATTCCGCTGGCGGCTCCGGTAATAATTGCAACAGGCTGTGGCATGTGGTTTTCCTCGTATTGCAGTTTTCTTTTAATCAGAATATGATTCTTTTTATTCATGCGACATTCTAGACGCAGGCATGTCGAGAGTCGAGGAGTCACTTGTATGAAAGCGTATTGCGCGAAAATTGATGATGTCCCTTGGGTGGAGCTGCCGGAGCCGTTTGTCGGAAACCGCGTCAAAAGCTTCGGAGAACAAGAGGATGGGCCTTACGTCTACCTAGTGGAACAGGCTGCGGGATACACTGAAAAAAGACATTGGCACGAGAGTGACACAATCTATATTGTGACTCGAGGCGAGCTCCACATTGACAGCGAAACTGAAGGCCAGGCTGTGTGTCGACCTGGCGACATCCGTTGGGTCCGGCGCGGAGTCTACTATGTCGAATCCGCCGGGCCGGAGGGCGTGGAGTTCTGGCTCATTGGCAGCAACGGAAGTCCGATGATGCACTTCGATTCTCCAGAGAGCGAATAGCTTCGATATCCCAACTCACGGGACAGCAGTGATTGAGGAGATAAAAACATGAGTAAGCCTGTTGCGATCATTACCGGTGCAGCAGGGGGAATGGGAACTGCCACCGCCCTGCGTTTTGCCGAGAACTACAATCTGGTATTGGCGGATGTTTCTGAAGAGCGGTTGGCCGCGCTCGAAAAGCGATTGTTGCAAAAGGGTGTCTCGGTTGAGGCTCAAGTAGTCGATGTATCCGAAAAAAAGGATATTGATCGATTGGCTGAGGCGGCGCGTCATGCGGGTGATCTCAAAGCGCTTGCGCACACGGCAGGGATATCTCCGGGCATGGGCACACCTGAAAGACTCGTCGAAGTCAACCTGATTGGCACTGCCTTGTTGCTCGAAGCGCTGCAAGCACAAATGACTGACGGTGCGGCGGCTGTCTGCATTGCTTCGATGGGCGCTTATATATATCAACCTTATGTAACTCCTGAGTTGAATTCACTGATTGAGGATCCCTTACAGCCAGAGTTTTTAACTAAGCTCAAGCAAATGGTGGGTGATGAAGCGTTCGAACAAAATGCCTACAGCATTAGCAAAACGGGCGTGCAATTGCTGGTGCAAAAATATGCTGGCATCCTAGGGCAAAACAACGCGCGAATTAACTCTTTGTCGCCAGGCATCATTGATACGCCTATGACGCGCCTCGACATGCCCCCGGGATCACCGCTAGACCTTGCGGTGAAGGCGTCTCCAGCAGGGCGTGAGGGAGTGGCTGATGAGATTGCCACAACGATAGGTTTTCTCTGCTCAGCGGATTCTTCATATATCACCGGCATCGATGTGCTTGTCGATGGTGGCGCGACCCGTGTTGCCATATCGCAGCTCGGTATGCTCTGATCAAGTCTATCCGTGGAGTAGAGGCGATTATGTCGGATGCTAGTTTGAATGGTCGGGTAGCTGTGGTCACCGGTGGTGGCAGTGGTATCGGCTATGCGATCACCAAGGCTCTGGTCGATAAGGGATGCAAAGTAGTCATTACAGGGCGAAATGAAGGAAGGCTTCATGCTGCCGCTGAATCCATCGGGAAGGCAGTGGAAACTTGCGCAGCCGATGTCGGCAACCCAGATCAAGTACGACAAGTGTTTGATCTAGTAAAGAAGCGCTACGACTGCTTAGATATATTGATGAATAACGCAGGTGTTTTCCCGTTGGTTGACATTGCTACTGTTACTGACGAGACATTACGTGGCTTAGTTTCTACGAACGTGCTTGGTCCTCTGCATTGCACCCGAGAGGCTGTCAAATTAATGCGCGAGAGCGGTGGTGGCGATATCGTCAATATTTCTTCTGAATCAGTCATGTATCCAGTACCCCTTCTGGGAACCTACTCGGGCACCAAATCCATGTTGGAGACGGTCTCCCGAGAGCTGAGACAAGAGCTGAAGAGAGATAATATCCGAGTAAGTATTCTCCGTTCAGGAACAGTACATACTCAGAGCGAGAGCTCTGGCGGTTGGGATGAAGAATTGCTTGCCAAGTGGATGGAGCGGACGGCTAAAACAGGTTTCCATGAAATTAGCGGCACAGGAATTCAGCCTGAAACCACGGCAGGTGCGGTGGTGTCCATTGTGAGCCAGCCAGAAGGTGCGATTTTTGATGTGGTGGAGTTGCGCTCTCTGTGAATCTAAAGGCTTTTTCGCAGTGAAGGTCACCAAAGAGATGCTCCATGAGGACTTGCGTCCCTACTTCAATCGGGCAAAGCTTGTTCCGATCATAGCCAGAAACAAATGGCTTACACAATTACTCAACAAATTGTTGAACAGAGCGGTTTCGGGCAAGGACCATGATGACTTGGACTGCAGCGAAACGTATATCCAGAGCAGCGATGGCAATACAGAAATTCGGGCCAGAATATACCGGCCTTTGAATCATGAAGGCAGGCTGCCTGTCATGCTTTACCTGCACGGTGGAGGTTTGCTGTTTGGCAATCCGGAAATGAATATTGAAATTTTTAGAAGATTTATACAAACAAGACCTTGCGTTATCGTGTCCCCGGATTACCGCAAATCGTACACTCAACCCTATCCTGCCGCGTTCAACGACTGCTACGACACCTTATTGTGGATAAAGGCCAACGCGGATATGTTGGAAGCATCAGCCGATAAAATTATCGTAGCGGGGCACAGTGCGGGTGGCGGCCTTACCGCTGCAGTCACGCTGAAGGCGAGGGATACGCGAGATGTCAATATCGCATTCCAAATGCCTATATATCCTATGCTCGATGATCTGCAACCTGGCGACCCCGAACGCTATATCGATTGCCCGATGTGGAATTCAGAATGTAGCAGAGTCGCTTGGAGCGCCTACTTGGCGGACCTTCACAAACAAAATGCCGAGATTCCCGCCTATGCGGCGCCGGCAAGGAATTCAGATTATCGCGACTTCCCCCCTACAATCACTTTTGTAGGTTCGCTTGAACCGCTCGTGCAGGAGACTGTTGCTTATGTGGAGCGGCTCAGACAAGCAAATGTCGAAGTGGCTTTTAAGGAGTACGAAGGCTGTCTTCACAATTTTGAAGGTTTGGCGCGCGGCACAGCGTTGAGCGAGGATGCCGACGACTTCCTCTACAAAACACACTATGCGGACTTTTATGATCGATATGCGAGTGCTCCGTCAAACTGATATGCCGTATCGGGGGCGACAGGCACGCTGACGCTGTAGTCAATGCCGTCAACTGCTACCTGTTTCGCGAGCGTGGCAACCCCAAGGCTTGCTCGGCAATCTTGCTGAGGTGCACCTGGGTTGTTCCCGCATAGATGGTGGATGCAAGGGAGGCGCGCCAGCCAGCTTCGATCTCGCCAAGTCCACGCTTAGAACTGTACAGCGCATCCGGGCCGACAATATTGAGCAGGTCCGCGCTGCACTTCTTCCAAGCCTCGGAACTAAAGGCTTTGCAGATAGAGCCGTAGTGTCCCGACTTGATCCCTTTGATGTCATCGTGCGTTGCCCGCAGTTTCAGGGCTTCTGAGACATAGAAATGCGCCAAAGCCGCGCCGAGCCGCGCCTGAACCAGCGGGCTGTCAAACACCGTTTGACCATTGCGTTCAGT
This sequence comes from Gammaproteobacteria bacterium, assembly GCA_026709225.1. GTDB lineage: Bacteria > Pseudomonadota > Gammaproteobacteria > Pseudomonadales > Azotimanducaceae > Azotimanducus > Azotimanducus chitobiosivorans. Next base: position 11,940 of record JAPOTJ010000085.1, read on the forward strand.
GGATTTTGCCCAGGTGACGGTTTGCTGCATCGCCCCTTCGAGCTCCTGTGCCATGCTGCCGCCACCTTGCTCAACGGCCAGCATGTAGCCAAGCGTGCGGGCGGCATCGTTGACCGCGCCGATGCGATATTCGTCGGACAATTCGACATCGGTGTAAAAGGTCATGTTGGTGACATCGCCGGAGATCGTTTCAACCGGGCGAACCTCCACCCCGGGCGTATCCATTGGCACGAGGAACATAGTTTTGCCGACATGCTTGGGCAAATCAGGATCGGTGTTAGTCAGCAATAACACATACTTGGCACGGTGAGCGCCGGTGGTGTACATCTTCTGACCGTTGATAATCCACTTGTCACCCTTCTTCACCGCGCGGGTTTTGGCGGCAAACACATCCGAGCCGCCACCGGGTTCGGTAAGACCGATCGCGATCACACCTTCGCCGCTGATGATACCCGGCAGCGCATCTTTCTTGATCTTGTCACTACCGAACTTCAGCACGACTTCACCGCACACGCGCGTGCCGCCTTGCGGGTACGTCGTAACGCGATTCCTGAAAAAGGCATCGTCGATCGCAGCCACTTCTTCGACGCTGGCATTGAGGCCGCCGTACTCTTCCGGCCACTGTGGAAACAGAAGTTTTTCCTTGGCGAGCGCCCGGTACAAATCCGGGTGGAAGCCGTCCCAGGAATGCTTGCGATAGTCGTCGTACTTTTCGGTCAGGAGCTTGTCAAAGACTTCCTGAGCCTGTTGGCCTCGCGCTTGAGCGGCAGCACCGAGTTCAAAGTCGATGGTCGTTTCGCCAGCTTCTGGCAGGGCGCACTGCTCTTCGCCCCAGTAACGGCCGGCGATTGCAGCGGCCTGTTCTTGCCGATCACCGAGAATGCTCGTGAGCGCCATGCCGCGCCTGGCGAATAACTGAATGTCATGTTCGGACGAGACGCCTAGACCACCAAACACCTGGATGCACCAAGGGATCGTTTTGCTCGTGGCTTCGGTGGCCCACCAGTAGACCATGGCGGGGAACGCAGCCGCGTCATCGTGCTTGCGCTCCAGCTTCCAGAGTGTGTACTGCAGCAGTACATTGATGCCTTCAACGGCGCTTGCACACTCGGCGAGCGGATGAGACAGCCCTTGAAAGGTACCGATCTTGACGCCAAAGGCCTCTCGATCGCAGCAGTATTCACTCGCATAGGCCAAGGCCCGATTGCAGATACCGCTCATCTGCGCAGCAGCGAGCAATTTCCATTCCTCTCGCGCCGCAGTCCAAGCATTGGCGGCAGCTTGGCCTTCGGCCAGCAGCAGGCGATCATCCGCTCGCAAATCCCATGTGGCGATGGGCTGCGAACCGAGATTTTCCGCGCCCACAGGCTTGTCTGCATCGGCTGCAATGAGCACGAGCGAAGTGCCATCGAGCGCGATCACTGCATCAGCTACGGCGCCGCCGGAGATCACTTGCTTCGCGGCGTAAGCGACAGGCTGCAAGGCGATGGATACGATCACGCTGCCGTCAAGAATTCCATTCAACCATTCAAGGGCGAGTTCACAACCGATATCGGAGAGAAGCTTGGCCGCAACCGAGCATTCGACGACGGGGGCCGGCGCTGCGTAGTGACCAGCCTGCTCGCAAATGAGCGCGATCTCCCGCAGGCTCATGCCCGACCCGCCATGCGCTTCGGCCACACGGATACCCGGCGCACCCATCTCAACCAACTGTTGCCACAGGTTCTTGTCGTATCCGGAAGGCTCGGCAGCACGAATACGCTCGCTGGTTGATTCGCTTCTGAATAATCTACTGAAGGTGTCCGTCAGCAGATTCTGCTCTTCCGTTCGCTCAAGATTCATGCCTTGTCCTTTTTCCAATGCTTGATAAACTCTTCCGAGACCTATAATAACTTCTAGATTTGTGCTGTATTGAGACTCGTGGCGGCCAGCAAACCTGTGATCAGCGGTATCGGGCAATCTGCCGTCGGGCGCCGTCTCGGGCGCTCCGGCCTCGACCTGACCGTTGAAGCCGTCAAGGATGCCTTGCAACATTCCGGCCTATCCATCAAAGATATCGACGGCGTGGCGTGCTGGCCGGGGCGCGCCGCGGCCTCACCCGGGTTTTCGCCGGTCTCCATCCCCGAGCTGCACGACGCGATGGGCATGGACCTCAATTGGTACAGCGGCGGCGGAGAGGGGCCCGGTCAGTTGAGTTCTGTCATCAACGCCGCCGCTGCGGTAACTACCGGCTTGGCTGATCATGTGATCTGCTTTCGCACGGTCACTGAATCGTCCGCGCGCACAGACTTGCGATCTAGCGGACCGCTCACGGATTGGATGCAGTGGCTGCTGCCGTTTCACGCCTATTCGGCTGCGAACTGGACAGCACTCTACGCACAGCGCTACTTTCACGAGTTCGGCGCGACCCGGGAGTCTCTCGGGGCCTTGGCAGTTCACTCACGCAACAATGCGGCACTGAATCCAAAGGCCATATACAGGGACCCGTTGACCCTAGATGACTACCTGTCTTCGCGCATGATCTCCAGCCCGCTTTGCCTCTACGATTGCGATGTTCCGGCCGATGGTTCAACCGTCGTGATCGTGTCTCGCCGGGAGTGCACGTCGGGCTTACGTCGCGAGCCCATCCAAATCGAAGCGACGGGCTGCCGACTGGAAAAACGCCACTCATGGGACCAAGCGCCTGATCTCACAACGATGTCGATGAGTAGCGCGGCAAAGTCAATGTGGTCGCGGACCGGACTTACTCCCAATGATGTGGACTTCGCCGAACTTTACGACGGCTTTAGCATCATCACCCTATTCTGGCTCGAAGCGTTTGGATTTTGCGGCCGAGGAGAGGCAGCTGACTTTGTCATGGACAACAGCAACATCGCGCTGAATGGGAAACTCCCTCTCAACACGCACGGTGGCCAGCTATCTGCCGGGCGCACGCACGGCTTAGGCTTTGTCCATGAAGCCTGCGCGCAGATTTGGCGGGAAGCCGGGAGGCGCCAAATACAAGGGCCTTGTAACATCGCGGCCGTGGGCGTCGGCGGCGGGACGGTGGCCGCAGCAATGATTTTGCGCGGTGGCAACCCTATTCGATAAAAGGCCGCTTCATGATTACATCTCTACAGCTAAAGAGCTTCAAGAATTTTGCGGATGAAAGGCTACCGGTGGGCGCTTTTACGGTGATCGTAGGCGCGAACGCCAGTGGCAAGAGCAATATTCGCGACGCGTTCCGCTTCCTGCATGGAATCGGTCGCGGCTATCGCTTTGCAGATATCGTTGGAGGCAAGTACGGTGCCGGAGGACAGGCGGAATGGGAAAAAATCAGAGGCGCTGCGGATGAAATAGTGCGTCTTGGCGATTCCACCTTCGGAATGTCTATGACCATGGATTTGCGCGAGAGAGGTTCCAATACTGCATTCGGCAATGATTCAGGACCGCAGTCAGGTCAGACAAAGGCGCACTACGAGATAGAAGTAAGCAATCACCACGTGTCGGGGGGCTATGAGGTCGTCAAGGAGACGCTGAAGGAGCGGTATGACAACGTATATACGAGTCATCCTCCTTTCGGGGACCCAGTGCAAGATCAGGATGACGATACGCATCTGTTGCTGCGAATGGGCAAGACACGGCAACAACGCAAGTTCGGGGATCGCATTGCGGTTCGTCAGGATCAGCCGGCACTGACCCAGATTCAGGAGCACAAAAGAGTGGTGCAACGCCAAAAGGCATTGGCTCGCCATGTGATTGCTGTCCTCAATAGTATGCGTTTTCTGGACCTGTCGCCTGTCAACCTTCGCCAACCCGCTTTCCCGGGTCAGACCGTCCTCGGAGATTCCGGCCAAAACTTGCCAACTGTGCTCAAGGAGATTTGCGAGGACGAAGGCCGCCGGAGGAATCTGGTCGAGTGGACTCGTGAATTAACACCAATGGATGTGGACGAATTTGAGTTCCCCGAAGATCCAACCTCCGGCCATATTCAGCTCGCGCTCAGGGAAAAGATCGGAAAAACAATTTCTGCCTACTCGGCCTCTGATGGGACGTTGCGGTTTTTGGCGATGTTGGCGGCATTGCTGGGCAAAAATCCAGCCGGTCTTTATGTTTTTGAAGAGATCGATAACGGTATTCACCCCTCTCGATTGCGCCTTCTGCTCGAACTGATCGAGAACCGGACAGCCAAGGGCGACATTCAGGTTGTCACCACCACGCATTCGCCCGAACTACTCTCGATGATCAGTGACGAAACATTCAAGAGCACTTCCGTCATATGCCGTAACCCCGATACGGACGACGCCGTCATACGACCCATAGCGGAACTGCCAAACGCGAGGGAGCTCAGGAAGTCGCAAGGTCTCGGGAGACTTCATACGGGAGGCTGGCTGGAGAATGCGGTGTGGTTTGACCAATCTGGAACTGACACCGGATAACCGAACGCAAGGGCGCATGAATATTCTGATCATCCCTGAAGACTTCCGTAAGGATCAGTACCTGTTGCGCCCCTTGTTCCGGCAGCTATTCAAGCGCATCGGCAGATCGTCGGCAAAAGTGACCGTATGCAGCGACCCTTTGCTCGGCGGAGTCAGGGAAGCATTGAAATCAGAGCGGCTGAAGGAAATTGTCGAGCAGTATGACGGAATGGTTGACATGTTCATATTGTGCGTGGACCGTGATGGTAAAGCGGGTCGCCAGCAACGCTTGGATGGGATCGAGTCCGAATTTGGCATTGAGCGGTCATTTCTTGCCAGCAATGCTTGGGAAGAATTGGATACTTGCTGGTCTGCAACTTCCCGCTCGCTGGAAATGGCCGGATGTTCGTGCGGAAGTAAACGTGAAGGAGCGCTACTTCGAGGCGCTTGCAGAAGAGCTTGGTGTTGCCGGCGCTCCCGGTGGCGGACGCAAGCCGCTCGGCGAAGAGGCATCTCGAAACATCAGCGCAGTCCGCTACAAGTGCCCCGAGGATTTTGATACTCTCGCAAGAAGAATAGAAGCGCTACATTCATCTTAGAAGTGAAACGCTCGATGAAACGCCAGCTTCGCTGGAATCGCAGCCGATTTGCAAGGCCTCCATTGCTTGCTCGTGAGATATGCGGGTCAAGATGAACGATTCCTCCAACAGGATGCTCCCTCAACTCGATGACACCAATCGCTTCTTCTGGCAGAGCGGCAAAGACGGGAAGCTCAGGCTGTTGCGGTGCGAATGCTGTGCACACTATGTACACCCACCCGCGCCCGTATGTTCGAACTGCCTTTCGACACAGCTCTCCCCGCAAATCGTATCCGGCAAGGGCCGCGTCGCGTCCTTCACCGTCAACCATCACCCGTGGAACCCAGCCGTGGAGACGCCCTATGTCATCGCGCTCGTCGAACTCGATGAGCAGGAGAACCTGCGCCTGACCACCAATCTCGTAGACTGTGATCCCGAAAGTGTGCGCATCGGTGATCGCGTCTCAGTGCGGTTCACCCAATGCGGTGACATCTACCTGCCGCTGTTTGCGCTCGCCGATACCGATTGACCATCAAGACAGAACGCATGAAAACCGAACTTCCAGGCTTCTGGCAATATGCTGAGCAGAACCCCAAGAAAATCGCCGTCGTCGAACCGGGCATTGGCGAACGCACCTTTGGTGAACTGCTCAGCAACTGCAATCGCCTCTCACACGCACTGAGAGACAGAGGCCTCTCGAGGGGCGACGCCATTGGCGTCATGCTGCCCAACTGCGCGACGATCTTCGAGATCTACTTTGCCGCGATGCAATCGGGCGTGTACTACACCGCGATCAACCACTATCTGGCACCTCCAGAAATCGCCTATGTGCTTGAGAATAGCGAAGCCAAGCTGCTCTTTATTCACGAACAGTACAGAGCGCAGATTGAAGCTGCGTTAGGCAAGTCGGATTTCGAGGCCGGAAACTGCATCTGGCTGTCCGACGACACTGCCAAATGCGGCTATTCGGCGCTGCTAAGCGACTATCCCGACCACTTGCCGGAAACCCGCCCGGCGGGCCAGACCATGTTGTATTCGTCCGGAACATCCGGGCGCCCGAAGGGAATCCGACCTCCTCTGCCCGAACTGCCGCCTGACGATTACATGATTGCCCGAGGTTGGATGGTCGAGCAGTTTGGGTTTCGGGTGGGTGATGGCACACACCTGCTGAACGGCCCAATGCACCACTCCGGCCCCCTGTCCTACGCCGCAGTGTCAATGCACTTTGGCCACACCATCGTCATTACCGGCAAATGGGATGCGGAAAACGCCTTGCGGTTTATCGAACGGTACAAGGTATCCACGACGTTTATGGTGCCCACGATGTTCTCCAGGATCCTTGCCCTTCCCCAAGACATTCGCTCACAGTACGACCTCGGTTCGTTGGAGGCGGTGATCCACGCGGCCGCGCCCTGCCCAGTCCCAGTAAAACAGGCGATGATCGAATGGCTGGGGCCCATCATCTATGAAACCTACGGCGGCACGGAAGGTGCGGGCACGAGTTGCAACTCCGAACAGTGGCTCAAGAAGCCTGGCACGGTCGGCCCCCCGGCGCCCGGGATGAGCTTGAAAGTGCTGGACGACGATGGCAACGAAGTGCCCACCGGCGAGGTCGGTCTTGTCTATCTCGCCTCAACGCCGGGGCTGGGGCTGCCGAGCTACTTCAAGGATGAGGAAAAGACCACCGCCTCGCGGCGCGACGAGTTCTACACGATCGGTGACATGGGACGAGTCGATGAAAATGGCTGGCTGTTTCTGGTTGATCGTCAATCAGACATGATCATATCGGGTGGCGTCAACATCTACCCTGCGGAAATCGAGCAAGCGCTCGTGCAGCACGCCGCGATTGAAGATGTGGCAGTCATCGGCCTGCCGAACGAAGAATGGGGTGAGGAGGTGAAGGCTGTCATCAAGCTAGGCGCCGAATATCAGGCCAGCGATGAACTCACGGAAGACATCAAAGCGTTTTGCGCGGCGAATCTGGCCAAGTACAAGCATCCGCGCAGCATTGATTACATCGACGAACTGCCACGCGCGGACAACGGCAAATTTTATAAGCGCAGACTGAAGGAACAATACCTCGCGGCGAAAACGGCCTCTTGATGAGCCCGACAAGGAACGCTTCAATTCCAACGAAGAATGTTCGCCACCACGTTTGTGCTCGCCTGCTTTGGCTCTGCTTGGCTCTATCTCCACACGGGCACGCGACAGACCAGGCTTTTGAGGGCGTCATTGGACGAACAGAAGCAGATTCAAGGCCGCACTGGCCAGATGAGCCAAAAGCCGGAAAAAATGCCCCGAACGTTCTGATCTGGCTGATGGATGATGTCGGCTTCGGCCATGCATCGAGCTTTGGCGGAGTGATTGAGACCACCACAATGGACAAGCTGGCTGCAGACGGCTTGCGCTTTACCAATTTCCACTCGACACCTCTGTGCTCCCCCACCCGCGCTTCGTTGCTCACCGGCCGAAACCCGCACAACGCCGGCGTCGGCGCCCATGCGGGCACAGCCTCCGGCTACCCTGGATATAACGCCCGCATTCCAAAATCAGTCGGCGGCATCGGGCAGATATTGAATGATCAGGGCTATGCGACCTATGCGGTCGGCAAATGGGACCAGCTTCCGATGGAACACGCTTCGGTCGCCGGCCCATTCGATTACTGGCCGAGTGGACAAGGTTTCGATCACTTCCATGGATTCCTGCATTTCGACGCCAATCACTTTGACCCCACCCTCTGGGACAATCACTCCCCGGTCCTTCAGCCAGCCGAACGTGGAGAGGACTACCACCTGACCACCGATCTCGCCGACCGAGCCATCGACTACATCAATCAGCTCAATGCGGTTGATCCCCACAAACCATTTCTCTTGTACTGGTCAACCGGTGCGGTGCACGCACCGCATCATGCACCGCAATCGTATATTGACAAGTACACGGGCCGATTTGACCGGGGCTGGCATTGGGCGCGCGAGACAATCCTGCACAATCAGATAGCGGCTGGCATTGTTCCGGCTGATGCTGAGCTTCCCGACTGGCCGACAAGCGTTCCCATCTGGGATGATCTCAGCGACGACCAACAGCGCATGGCGGCCCGCCAGATGGAAGCCTTCGCTGGCATGCTCGACCATGCCGACGATCAGTTTGGTCGCATCCTTTCCGCCTTGGAAGCGATCGGGGAACTCGAAAACACGATCGTTCTGGTGATCTCGGACAACGGCGCGAGTGCCGAGGGCGGCCTTGCGGGCACCTATAACGAAGCCACTTTGGGCGGGGCGACCTGGGCAGAGAATCTAAAATTCTTCGAGCAATGGGGCGGCCCGAACACCTATCCACACTATGCTGTCGGCTGGGCGGCCGCAGGCAATACGCCGTTCAAATACTACAAGCAAAGCGCGTTCGAGGGCGGCCATCGCGTGCCGATGATCATCTCTTGGAAACGACGGATACGAAGTACAGGCGGACTGCGGCCACAATTCCACCACGTCAGCGACATTGTGCCCACTGTGCTCGACCTCGCCGCCATAGGCCCCCCGGCAATGATCAATGGCGTCGAACAAGCGCCAATGGACGGCATCAGTTTCCGCTACGCCTTGGAAGATGCGACGGCCCCCACCAAGAAAGACGCTCAGTATTTTGAACTTTGGGGCAATCGCGGCATCTGGGCGGATGGATGGAAAGCCAATATTCATCTTCGCCCCACACCTTGGAACCCCTATGCGCGCCCGCAAGTAGACAGTGCCGAATGGACGCTCTATCACGTTGATACGGATTTCAATGAGCGCATCAATTTGGCGGCCAGCCACCAAGAAAAGCTCGAGGAAATGAAGGCGCTATTCCAGCGGGAAGCGCATCGCAACCAAGTCTACCCGCTCATGCCCGACAGCTTCGCTGCACTCGCGAAAAAACACGGCGAGTGGCTGCGAAGTAGAGACTATCGCTTTGTCTATGGCGCAGATGCGGTACGCATTCCCCTATCGCTTGCGCCGCCTCTCTATAGCGCTTCCTTTGAAGCCGTTGCAGAATTGGAATTGACGGCTTCAGATCAGAGCGCTGTGCTGTTTTCATACGGCGGTGACGATGGCGGCTTCGCCTTGTACCTCAAGGACGGCGTGCCAGTGTTCATGTACAACGAGCGCGGCTTGACACGGCATGTCTTGCGCGCGGCCGGGAAGCTACGGGAGGGTCCAATCGCTGTCAGCCTCAAGGTCAACCGCGATCACCAACGGGCCGACATCCGCCTTCAGGTTGACGGTGAAACGATTGCCGCGGGAACGTTCGATTCGATCGCTCCGGGGGCCGTTCATGAAACCTTCGATGTCGGTGCGGATTACGGCAGCCCCGTGAGCGAGGAATACTTGCCGCGCACACCCGCAGCCGAAGGGCTAATCAAACGGCTTACCGTCAACATATCGCCGTCCGCGTCTTAAGTGCGGTGCAAGGTGACAATAGGTTAGGATGAGGGCATTCACAACGGGTGGGGCAGAGAAGGGTTCAACCATGGCGAAACTGATCATCAAGACCGAAACCAGTCGCTGCATGGGCCATGCGATGTGCGCCAACGCGGCGAGCGATATTTTCGAGCTAGACGACAACGGCTACAACATGACGGAAATTCGAGAGATCGAAACCGATGACGTCGACTATGTGCGCCGCGCAGTTGCGTCCTGCCCGGAAGTCATTATCACCCTAGAAGAGGCAGACTCATAAGCTCAACGGAGTTACCGCCGGCACCGGAGTGGTTTGATCAGGCAGCCGCAGAGGCGGCGACAAGCCACTTCATCGATGTAGAAGACTGCCCCATACACTATATAAGCTGGGGGAAACGCACAAATCCGGGCGTTCTTTTCATCGCTGGCATCGGCGGGCATGCCCACTGGTTCAGTCATATCATCCCGCTGCTGGCCGATCAGTATCATGTGATCGCCATGGACGTTGGCGGGAGCGGCGATTCAGGCTGGCGCGCCAGCTATTCGCGCGAGCAAATTGTCCAGGAGATCCTGTCCGTGTGTACCAGTGCCGGCCTGTTTGAGGCCGCCAGACCACCGGTGCTCGTGGGACATAGTCTGGGGGGCCAATACTGTGTGGAGGCCGCAATCGCCTGGGGCGAGAAACTCCTTGGTGTGATCGGCGTGGACTGCCTGCGCCAGGAACTGCTGGACAAGGACCCGGCAAGGCGTCTGTTCAACGCCGATGCACCGAAGCGCATCCGCACGCGGAAAACCTTTCCGCATGAAGCCGACCTGATTTCACGGTTCCGACTGTACCCGGACCCGGGCCCGATACATCAGCCTCATGTGATCGCGCATATTGCCACTCATTCCGGCCGCAAGGAGGCTGACGGCTGGACTTGGAAGGCGGATCCAAATCTCGTCCTGACCAGTGGCCACGGCCTGCATCTAAAAGATAGGTTGCGAGAACTAGCGTGTCGCTCCGCCGCGGTCTACGGCGAACACAGTTTCATGGTGAGCGACAACAAGCTCTCCCTGCTGCGGGAATCGAGCGACGGAAGAACGTCCGGCGTCATCATCCCCGGCTCAACGCATTATCCGATGCTCGATAATCCGGTCGCGTTCTTAACAGCCGTTCGCGCCATTATCGCCGGATGGGAATCTGATAGCGCACTCACAGCCCGAACATAGCCGCGCCGCGTGAATCGCGCTCATCTTCGGCCGTTTCTCGGATGTATTGCACGACCCGCTGTTCTTGGTCAACGGGTGCGATATAGCCAACTCGCGGGCTATCGCTGGTAATGATCTCGTGTACGACTTCAGACACACACACTGGGTCAGCCCCTTCTGCCTGGGTTTTTGCCATTGCCTTCAGGAAATTTGCATAGACGTCCTGCCACTCCCCTGTCCACGCGAGTTCCTCTTTCGTCTGGTTGACGATATTGTCGAATATCTCGCTCTTTACCGAACCGGGTCTTATCAGTGAAACTTCCACGCCGAACTTCTTGACTTCCTGCTTCAGGGTTCTCGACCAGCTTTCGAGCGCAAACTTGGCCGACGAATAGGGGCTATTGAACGGCGTACAAAATAGCCCGCCCATGGAGCTAATATTGATCACGCGGCCCCAAGCCTGCGCCTGCATATGGGGCAAACACTTCTGCGTGAGATCAACCAAGCTAAAGAAATTGACATCAAACAGGTAGCGCAAATCAGCCATTGGAACCAGCGCCGCCGGACCCATGACCTTGGTGGCCGCATTGTTGATGAGAATATCGATCGCGCCGACATCACGGACGATACATTCCAATGCGGCGTCCACGGACTTCAGGTCTCCGACATCCATCGCGATGGTATAGATGCCCTGCTCTTTCAGCGGATGCATCCTTTCAAGCCTGCGCGCCGCGGCGACGACGGAGAAGTCCTTGCGATTGAGATACTCGGCAATATCCCAACCGATACCGGCCGAAGCGCCGGTGACTAAAGCGATTTTTTTCATTCGCGTATTCCTTCCCGCATTCAATCCCAATCAAGAACAGTTTTGGCGGTCTTTCCCAAAATCCATTCCTTCTCGTCAGGTGTGAGCTCGGTGCTATGCAGCAGATACAAAAGGAGCTCGGCCCAAGTATCGTTGGTGACACTGCCACCGATGTCGCTCGCCCACATGATTCGCTCTGCACCATAGGCGCGAATCGCTCTGCGCAGGTGCGTCAAAATGCCTTCATACGGGTAGGTGAGCTCTCCGAAGAGCCTTTGCGCGTGACTCCACTGAAGGTACACATTTGGATATTCGGCCAGCTCCAGTATCTTGTCCAAGTGAGCGATATCGGGTTCACCGAAGGGAAACTCCTGCGTTGGCATTCCGGTCGCAAGCCCACAGTGATTGATAATGAACCGCTGCTTGGGAAACTTCTTGGCGTAGCGAGCCAGCAAATGCGCCTGCCCCATCACGAGCAAATTGAGTGGCTTGCCAGTCTCCTCAACAACAGCAAACACGTCCTCATAGCCACCGTCCGCAAACACCTCCATCTCGTTTTCTCCGGGTAAGGCCACAAGCATTCGCAGGCAACGAAGATGGGGCGTATCTTTCGCCATTCGTATAAGGCTGTTCACTTCAGGGTCCAAGCGATGAATGCGCAGCAGATAGGAGAAACGATCAGGATGCTGCGCGCAGGCAATCTCTGCAGTCGGCGCAGTTGCCCGAAACCCGCCGCCCGCGAGCGGATAGCCTGGCGGCAAGTTAATCCCTTGGCCCCAGTACTCATCAATCAAAGCCTTGTGAACCCCAACGCCGTCCATGGCCCCGATGACCTTATCTATCCCGCCTGGGCCAAAGTGTATTTGCGTGTCGATGATTTCCAATGATGCAATCGTCCATATGCCGCACGGGAAGCTCTGACAATCAGAGCTTGTCTATGCTGCGGCTAAAACTGATAGCCAACGCGAAGGCCATAGGTTCTCGGCGGCATGAGAATCGAGATGGCGCCAATCACGGTTTGACGGATATTTGACCGGATATCATCGTCCTCAAGATTACGAGCCCACAGTTGAACGAGCAATTTTTCGTCATTGCTGTGGTAGGTAACGCCTACATCGGTACGAGACCAAGAGCGCTGAAGATCGTATTCACGATTCACCAAGTCGTGGTAGACATCGTCCTCCCAATAGAAATCGAGCCGAGGCACCAGATCTCCCCAAGAAAACCGGAAAGTGTGTTCCACGCCTAGGCGAAAAGAGGAATCGGGCGCTTTCCGCATTTTATTGCCACTCACGTCGACTTGACGTGATACGGCGCCGGTTAGGGATTCATCAACTATCATGCCCTTCTGGATTTCAGTCTCCAGCATCGCAAATGCCCCGTCCAGTCGAAGGTCGGGCGTCGCCTGCCAGATCCATTCGACTTCAGCACCGTACATTTCAACATCACTGACGTTAACAATCAACTGTTCCAATCTTGCCGCAAGAAAGGAGCCGGGATTTTCGGGATCCGGTAGAGGGTTGCCGTCGTCATCAAGTTGCAGCGCTGCAACCAATCCGTCATTCTGTAGGTCGGTGTAGTCATTGAAGAACAAACTGCCGTTGAGCTGCAGCGCACCGTCCAGCAATGTATTCTTGCTACCAACTTCATAGGTGATCACCGTCTCTTCGTCGTAGCTAGCGACTGATGTGCTACCTAAATTCACTCCGCCGGTCTTGTAGCCAGAGGAAATCGTCGCATAGAGCATGGATTCAGCACTGATGTCCCAGTCAACAGACAGCCGTCCGCTCCAGTTTTGGAAATCGACGGCTTTGTCATCAGGAGGGAGTGGTGGATCGGCCGTGCTCAGTGAAGAGCCATCGATCTCATCTTCGCTATAGCGAGCGCCAACCGTGAGACGCAACGCATCGGTGAGTTCCAAGGTGCTCGTGCCAAAGAGCCCTAGAGACTCCTCATCAATAGATCTGATGACGCTTGTGATGCCTGCATCTTCATACGCCTCCTGTTGATAATAGTAGAGGCCTGATTGCCAATAGAAACGATCCCCTCCAGAGACTCGCAGCTCATAGGATTGCTCCTTGTCCTTCGAGTCAAAATTTGCGATCGTGGGGAAACCCCACTGGCCACCACCGCCCAGATACAAATCACGAGAATCGCGATAACCCACCAGGAAGCTCAGCTCGATTTCTTCGAAATCGATTCTGAGGTCGGACAGATACGCATCGCTGCTGAGGTCGGTGTCAAATGCCCAAGCCTCCACGGGCGGATCCGCGGTTGCGAGGAAATTACGGGGGTCAATCGGTGCCGGTACTCCCGCGAAATTATTGAGACCAACGACGTTTACGGCGCTGATGGGGCTGAACCGCACATCAGAAGCGATTCTGGCTTGGATATCTGCGGGCAACAGACCGTAGTAACTTGAAGGAGATAGGAAGGCCAATGTTCCTATTTCGGTCATACCCGCACCTGCCGCTATCGCCGCCGGCAACTTATCTTGGAATGGAACACTGTGATCGAGGTCGAGTAGAAGCCTCGGGCCGGGGCCTTCCTGACTGACCGTTTCCGCACCGAGCAACCAAGATACACGGTCAGTCGGCGTCCACAGCAAACGCGCCTTGAACGCTTTGTTGTCGCGATTGTCACTGTCTTCGGACGGAACTCCTAATCCGTCATGTTCATTGAATCCCTGACGATCTTCGTAGAGGCCGGAGAGCCGAACCGCCAATTGTCCGTTCACAATTGGCACATTGACCGCGCCCTCGGTGCGGAACAAATCGTAGTCGCCTGCAACCACGTCCACCCGACCCTCCATCTCAGTCAAGTTTGGTCGCTTGCTAATGACGTTGATCGCCCCCGCCGTCGAGTTCCTGCCGTAAATGGTGCCCTGCGGCCCCTTGAGCACCTCCACGCGCTCCACGTCGAGAAACGCCAGCATGCCGGTCTGCGGTATGCCGGAATATATGCCATCTGCATGAAAAGCTGTGGAAGGAGGCACGAATTCACTATTCGTCACACCTCGAATAGCAATCTGGATGCCGTTCTTGTCGTTCGTGATCGTCACGTTGCTCGCCGCGGAGGATATATCACGCAAATCCGATACGCCCATGCGTCTCAAGTCAGCATTATTGATCGCCGTAACCGTGAAGGGCACATCCTGAAGGCTCTCCGTGCGCTTCTGAGCCGTGACGATCACTTCCTCGATCACTTGCCCAGCGTCCGCTGTCTCTTCCCCATGAGCCAAGCCACTCAGGAACACGGCACCAGCCAATGCGGCTGCGTACATTGTCTTATTCATGAAACCCTCTCCTACGTCTGTGGTTGCCAGCGTAATGGCTGAACGATGAATCAGAATTCCGACACCCAAAATCTCGCTGTTTCTGATAACGGATTAAAGCATATCTATGCAGTATATCTAAATCAACCTTGTTGGAGTGAGGTCAGCAATTCCCGCTAAGAGAAGTTTGCCGCTGATCGGGGCTGAGTTCCGCCCTTGATCGGTTTCCGGGAATGGAGCAGGGAGGCGAGCCCCTCCGGCATCGCCGGACGTCCCTTCCGCCACGCTGCCCCGGCGCGCCGGGCGTCTTGCGAAACAGAGTCTTGGACATGATCCCCCACACCGAGCCTGCAAAACCATGCGCATCCTACTCTCTCCCTTCCGAAAGTCTACGAAATCACTGGCCTCAATGGCCCAGCAGGAACTGCTGGTTGCCAGACGTGATAGGTTTCATATACTGTCCGCCGTGCATCGTGGCTTGGCTATGCGGATGAGCGAGAAGTTCCGCAGACTCATCATTGCGTTCGCTGGCATCGCGGGCTCCTTCTCAGTGAGCGCGACAGATTATCCAGAAAAGCTTCTCTGGGGCGACACCCACGTTCACTCAAACAACTCGCCCGATGCCTACTTTCTCGGCAATCGGGCGTTCTCTCCCAAGGACGCCTACGACTTCGCCAAGGGCAAGCCGCTGACGCTCGCTGGGACCGAATATCACATCAACCGTCCGCTCGATTTTCTGGTGGTCGCCGACCACGCCGAGTATCTTGGCGTCTTTCCCAATCTCGACGCGGAGAACCGGTCCCTGCTCGCCACTGAACTGGGGCGCCGCTGGATTCGCTATGTCAGAGACGGTGACTACGAAGCCATTTTCGACGAGTTTGTCGCGAGCCTGTTCTCCGACGAGCACCGCTACGAGACATCGGCGGCCTTTGAGCGATCAGTCTGGCACGAGTCCATCCGAGCGAGCGACGATGCGAACGAGCCAGGCGAGTTCACCGCCTTGACCGGGTTTGAATGGACTTCGATGCCGAGCGGCAACAACCTTCATCGCAACGTGATATTCGCGGACGGCTTCGACAGGGTGTCCATGGCGCTGCCGTTCTCTCAGCTCGACAGTGACCGGCCCGAGGACCTATGGCGCTACATGGCGAACTACGAGGCCAAGACCGGCGGGCGCGTGCTGGCGATTCCCCACAACGCGAACCTGAGTAATGGCCTGATGTTCGCGCTGGAAGACCGCGAAGGACGGCCGATGACGACAGAGCACGCGCGCGAGCGGCGGCGGTGGGAGCCCATTGTCGAGGTCACGCAAATCAAAGGCGACAGCGAAGCACATCCGCTGCTTTCGCCGGAGGATGCCTGGGCCGACTTCGAGACTTGGGAGACCTGGAGCGGCGCCGATGTCGGAGGTACTGAACGCAAGACTGAGGCGATGCTTGAGTTCGAGTATGCGCGCGCGGCACTCAAAAACGGACTGCGCCTCGCGGCCGCGCTCCCGGTCAACCCCTTCGAGTTTGGCATGATCGGTAGTTCGGACTCGCACACCTCCATGGCCGCCGTTGAAGAAGACAACTACCTCGGCAAATTCATTGTGGGCCTGCCGAAGCCCGGGCGTTGGCGGACAAGCGCCACGGGCGGCACGGCGGACGCCGATCAAGGCGACGAAGGCATTTGGCGGCAAGCCGCGTCAGGCTATGTCGGCGTGTGGAGCACAGCCAATACGCGCAGCGCCATATTCGACGCCCTGCTCCGCCGCGAAGTCTACGCAAGCACCGGGCCCCGCATCGCGCTCCGCTTCTTCGCAGGGTTTGGGCTAGAAGAGACCAACCTCGCGGGGCATGACCTTGTGGGTCACGCCTACGCAGCCGGAGTCCCCATGGGCGGCAAGCTCACGGCGGCGGATGGGGATGCAGAACTGGATTTCTTCATCATCGCCGCCAGAGACCCGGAGGGACAGGCACTTTCGCGACTACAGGTCGTCAAAGGAGGCTTAACCACGGAAGGAGAGGTGTACGAGCGGGTCTTCGACGTCGAGGTGGCAGGTGAAGCCGGCGTGGGCCAGTTCGCCACGTTCTGGCGGGACCCCGAGTTCGACCCACGTCAGCGGGCCTTCTACTACGTGCGCGTGCTCGAAGTGCCGAGTCCGCGCTGGACCGCTTTCGACAAGGCGCGATTCAATGAGCACATGCCTGCCAAGGTTCCGCTTGTGATTCAGGAGCGGGTCTATTCGTCGCCGATCTGGTACGAGCCTCGGGGCCGCGTCATCAATTAGGGCGTGTTCACACTATGCCCGCTGACGCTAAAACTGATAGCCAACACGAAGGCCATAGGTTCTCGGCGGCATGAGCATCGAAAGGGGGCCAACCACGGTTTGACGGATATTTGACCGGATATCATCGTCCTCAAGATTACGAGCCCACAGTTGAACGAGCAATTTGTCGTCATTGCTGTGGTAGGTAATGCCGACATCAGTACGAGTCCAAGCTTCCTGAAGATCTTGATCACGATTCACTAAGTCGTGGTACACGTCGTCTTCCCAGTAAAAGTCAAGCCTAGGCACCAAGTCTCCCCAGGGAAGCCGCCAAGTATGTTCCACGCCTAGGCGAAAAGAGGACTCGGGCGCTTTGCGCATTCTATTGCCAGTCACGTCGACTTGGACGGATGCGGCACCGTTTAGGGACTCGTCAAGTATCTCACCCTTCTGGATTTCAGTCTCCAGCATCGCAAATGCGCCGTCTAGCCGAAGACCGGGCGTCGCCTGCCAGATCCATTCGACTTCAGCGCCATACATTTCAACGTCGCTGACGTTAGAAACTACCTGTTCCGTTGCCACAAGAAAGCGACCGGGAATGTTTGGATCCGGTATAGGGTCGCCGTTCTCATCAAGTCGCGGTACCCCAATCAATCCGTCATTCTGGAGGTCGCTGTAGTCATTGAAGAAAATACTGCCGTTCAGCTGCAACGCACCATCGAGCAAGGTATTCTTGCTGCCAACTTCATAGGTAATCACTGTCTCTTCGTCGTAGGTAGGAATTTGTGTGCTAGCTAAATTCACGCCGCCTGTCTTATAGCCAGAAGAAACCGTCGCATAGAGCATGGATTCAGCACTCATGTCCCAATCAACAGACAGCCGTCCGCTCCAGTTTTGGAAATCGACGGCTGTTTCACTAGGAGGGGCTTCTGGCATGGCCGTGCTTTGATCAGAGCCTTCGATTTCATCTTGGCTATAGCGAGCCCCAACCGTGAGACGCAACGCATCGGTCAATTCCAAGGTGCTCGTGCCAAAGATCCCAAGAGATTCCTCATCAATAGATCTGATGGCACGTAGGAGGGATGCTTCCTCTTCCGCCTCCTGTTCATAATAGTAGAGGCCTGCTTGCCAATACAAACGCTCCCCTCCGGAGACTCGCAGCTCATAGGACTGCTCCTTGTCCTTCGAGTCAAAATTTGCGAGCGAGGAGTACGCCCACGCACCACCGCCCAAATACAAATCTTGAGAATCGCGATAACCCACTAGGAAGCTCAGCTCGATTTCGTCGAAATCGATTCTGAGATCGGATAGATACGCATCGCTGCTGAGGTCGGTATCGAATGCCCAACCGTCCAGCGGGGGAGGGAACCCTATTCCTTGGCGAATAAGGGGACGGGGATCAATCGGCGGCTGTGCTCCTCGTGCTTGGAGGCCAACGAGGTTAATCGCGCTAATGGGGTTGAACCGCACATCAGAAGCGATTTTGGCTTGGATATCTGGGGGCAACAGACCGTAGTAACTTTGAGGATGCAGGAATCCCGCTATTGGTACGGTCGCTGCCTGACCTGCCTGTATCAGCTTTTGCACCTGCTCTTGGAATGGAATTATGTGATCGAAGTCGAGCATAAACCGTGGACCGGGGCCTTCCTGACTGGCCGTTTCCGCGCCCAACAGCCAAGTCACACGGTCGGTCGGCGTCCACAGCAAACGAGCCTTAAACGCCGTGTTGTCGCGATTGTCACTGTCTTCGGACGGGACCCCAAACGCGTCATGTTCATTGTATCCGTCACGGTCTTCGTACAGGCCAGAGAGCCGAATCGCCAGTTGTTCGGCCACAATCGGCATACTGATTGCGCCCTCGGTGCGGAACAAGCCGTAATCGCCTGCAACCACATCCACCCGACCCTCGATCTCAGTCAAGTTTGGTCGTTTGCTAATGACGTTGATTGCCCCCGCCGTCGAGTTCCTGCCATAAATGGTGCCCTGCGGGCCTTTGAGCAACTCCACCCGGTCCACATCAAGAAACGCCAGCATGCCAGTCTGTGGTATCCCGGAATAGATGCCATCTGTATGGAAAGCTGTCGAAGGAGGTACGTTTTCGTTATTCGTGACACCTCGTATGGCAATCTGGATGCCATTCTTATCATTCGTGATCGCCACGTTGCTGGCCAAGGCGGATATATCGCGCAAATCCGATACGCCTATGCGTCTCAAATCAGCATCGTCGATCGCGAGTACCGTTAAAGGTACTTCTTGGAGACTCTCTGTGCGCTTTTGAGCCGTGACAATCACTTCTTCTATCACTTGCCCATGAGCCAAGCCGCTCAGGACTACAGCACCGGCCAACCCTGCGGCATACGTCAGCTTATTCATACAAACCTCCCCGATGTTTGTTTTTGTTTACCAGCACCCTAGCTGAACAATCAATCAGAATGCCATGGCGCGGAATCCTGCTATTTCCATTGTGTGATTCGTGCTGCCGCTAAATGCCGCTAAAACTGATAGCCAACACGAACGCCGTAGGTTCTTGGTGGCCTGATCGACGAAAGGGGGCCAACCACGGTTTGACGGATATTCGCCCGGATATCATCGTCCTCGAGATTGCGAGCCCACAGTTGAACGAGCAATTTGTCGTCAGTGCTGTGGTAGGTAATGCCGACATCGGTGCGAGTCCAAGACTCCTGAAGATCGTACTCACGATTAATCAGGTCGTGGTACACATCGTCCTCCCAATAAAAATCAAGCCGAGGCACCAGATCTCCCCAAGGAAACCGGAAAGTGTGTTCCACGCCTAGGCGGAAAGAGGAATCGGGAGCTTTGCGCATTTTATTGCCACTCACGTCGACTTGGACGGCTGCGGCACCGGTTAGCGACTCATCGGCTATCGTGCCCTTCTGGATTTCCGTCTCCAGCATCGCAAATGCCCCGTCCACCCGAAGAGCGGGCGTCGCCTGCCAGATCCATTCGACTTCAGCGCCATACATTTCAACGTCGCTGACGTTATCAACTACCTGTATCGTTGCCGCAACAAGATTACCGGCGGAATCCGATCGAGGTTGGCCGTTCTCATCAAGTTCCAGTTCCGCAACCAATCCGTCATTCTGCAGGTCGCTGTAGTCATTGAAGAACACACTGCCGTTCAGCTGCAGCGCACCATCTAGCAACGTACTCTTGCTGCCAACCTCATAGGTAATCACCGTCTCTTCGTCGAATCTGGGGTTTTGTGTGCTACCGAAATTCACGCCGCCAGTCTTATAGCCGGAGGAAACCGTCGCATAGAGCATGGATTCAGCACTCACGTCCCAGTCAAGAGACAGCCGTCCGCTCCAGTTTTGGAAATCGACGGCTGATTCAATAGGAGGGGCTTCTAGCGTGGCCGTGCTGTATTCCGCGCCATCTATCTCATCTTCGCTATAGCGAACCCCGGCCGTGAGACGCAACGAATCGCTCAGTTCAAAGGTGCTCGTACCAAAGAGCCCCAGAGACTGCTCATCAATAAAGTAGAGTTCCCCTAAGATGACTCTCTCTTCTTCTGACTCCAGTTCATAATAGTAGAGGCCCGCTTGCCAATACAAACGATCGCCTCCAGAGACTCGAAGTTCATAGGATTGCTCCGTATCCTTATAGTCAAAATCGCCGAGCAAGTTGACCCCCCACGAGCCACCACTGCCCAAATACATCTCGGCAAAATCGCGGTACCCTGCCAGAAAGTTCAACTCGAATGCGTCGAAATCGATTCTGAGGTCGGAAAGATACGCATCGCTCGTGCTGTCTATATCATATGCCCACCTCTCCACCGGAAGTCCTCCAATGGGGAACGGATACGCTGCTGCTGAACTAACAAATTGACTGGGATCAATCGGCGGCGGAAATCCTACTCCATTCGGCGGCGGCGTGGCGAGGAGAAGGGTGTTAACCGGACTAACGGGGCTGAACCGCACATCAGAGGCGATCCTAGCTTGGATATCTTGGGGTAACAAATTGTAGTAATTTTGAGGATGTAGGAATCCTAAATTTGGTAAGCCCGCTGCCTCACCTGCCTGTATCAGTTTTCCCACCTGCTCTTGGAATGGAATCATGTGAGCGAAGTCGAGTATCATCCGTGGACCGGGGCCTTCTTGACTGCCCGTTTCCGCACCCAACAGCCAAGATACACGCTCGGTCGGCGTCCACAGCAAACGCGCCTTAAACGCCTTGTTGTCGCGATTGTCACTGTCTTCGGTCGGCACTCCAAATCCATCATGCTCGATGTATCCTTCACGATCTTCGTAAAGGCCGGAGAGCCGCAGCGCCAATTGTCCTTCCACAATTGGCATATTGATCGCACCCTCGGTACGGAACAAATCGTAATCGCCTGCAACCATATCGACCCGACCCTCGATCTCGGTCAAGTTTGGTCGCTTGCTAATGACGTTGATTGCCCCCGCCGTCGAGTTCCTACCGTACAGGGTGCCCTGCGGCCCCTTCAGCACCTCCACACGCTCCACATCAAGGAACGCCAGCATGCCGCTCTGTGGTATCCCTGAGTAGATGCCATCTGCATGAAGGGCCGTTGAGGGAGGGACGTTCTCGTTATTCGTCACACCTCGAATCGCGATCTGGATACCGGTCTTATCATTCGTGATCGACACGTTGCTCGCCGCGGCGGATATATCACGCAAATCCGATACGCCCATGCGTCTCAAGTCAGCATTGTTAATTGCTGTGACCGTAAACGGCACATCCTGAAGACTCTCACTGCGCTTTTGAGCCGTGACGATCACTTCCTCGATCATTTGCCCAGCGTCCGCCGTTTCTTCCCCATGAACCAAGCCACTCAGGACCACAGCGCCAGCCAGTCCGGCAGCATACATCGTTTTATTCATGAAACCCTCTCCTATATATATGGTTACCAGCGCACTGGCTGAACGATGTGAATCAGAACTTCGAGATGCAAAATCCCGCCATTCCCATTAACAAAACAATGTGTACCACATATCTAGTTCCTAATCAACTGATAGTTGCCCAGCGCGGGATGATGCTGCGCGGGAGCGAATGTCGAGTCCGGTGGCTCTGTAGTGTCACGATCATCATCCTCCAATGATCCTTGACACGCCCCCTCAGCATCACTTCGCCTTGGATTCAGCCCTCCCGTTCAGCATCATGTCGCATTGGACAACTCTGCCGTCCGACGGGCGCACGCTGTCGGGGTATACTTAGGCGCCAACCCGCCGGAAGGCTGCTTCCATGACCGACGAGGAACTGAAGGCGCTGGTGGCTGGCTTGGCCGCTGCCCAGGACCGCACCGATGAACAGCTCGCGAAGACCGACGCTCAGCTGGCGAGGACCGACGCCCGGCTCAACAAGCTGGCGGAGATGTACAGCGACGACGGCCCCAGCCTGAGGGAAGTGGCCAAGGAGTTCTTCTACAACAGCCTCGAGGCCGACCCGATGTTGGGCGGGGTGCGCTTCGACTACATATGCAGCATAGGCACGCGCAGCCACGCCGGCATCAGCGACTATTTCGACCTGCTGCTAGTGAACGGCCGTGAGGTGTTCGTCATGGAGGTGAAGCACAAGGCGCACGAGAACGACTTGGAGCGCCTGCTCGGCGAGAAGGCGCCCAACTTCCGGCACCTGTTCCCGGAGCACGCTGGCCGCCGGCAGCGGCTCGCGCTGGCCACCTTCCACATCCACGATGATCTGAAGAAGTCGGCCCTCGCGCGCGGCGTGACCGTGCTGCAGCGCAGGGGCGACGTGATCGAAACCTTCGCGGCCTGAGGCCGGGAGCCGCCGCTTGAGCGGCATCGGGATGTGCGCATTCGTAAAGATCGACAACATCCTCCAGTGATCCCTGACACGCTCCCCTCAGCATCACTTCGCCTTGGATTCCGGTGAAATCACCGTCTCACCAAGCGTTGCACTTGACGGTTGAATGTATGCGACATAATGCCTCGACACAAACCCCTATAGCGGTTCCTCGATGATCCATCGCCACCTCATCAACTCAGATTTGACCAACCCGATGTGTGTCGATGATGTGATTTGTCGGGGGGTAATGAGCGATTGGGTTGAGCTCCAACGTGCCGCAATGACACATTCGGCGACACGAAATGCGATTCGGCAAGTGTGCCTCCCGCATCTCAACAACCCCTACAATCAACAATATATATTTTGGTACCGCAATCTTGAGTCAGGATTCGGCCAACGCTGATTGGGAAGCTGTGCTGTCATCGGCCTCTCGGCTTCAGACACTCTTGCATGTCGTCACCGACCTGAAAGATCGCTTTGATGACGTACTCACTGATCTTGAATCCGTCGCCGGTTGGAAAACAGCACGGGTGCGGCGGCCTGTGCTGATCCTGGGAAGTCTTGACGGGATCGAAACAGGTGTTCGGCAACTTATCCGAAGTCGCCCTTTAGAGACCACATCTATCAAAATACAGGGTATGGAGGTGACGGTGCCGACGTTTGCTGAAATACTTCGAATCAAAGCGTTTCTCGCACTCAAACGCAACGCGACACGCGATTATGTGGACTTTGCGGCACTGTCTGATACGCTTGGCACAAAGGGAACTGTTGAAGCGTGTCGAAATTTCGATGCGTACTATCCGCTCGACAACGGTCAGTCCGCGCTACAACAAACAATCAAGCAACTCGCATCACCGGTTCCATATGATCTTGAGCAGATTGATCTCTCTTTGTTCAAGGGGCTTGATGCTCAATGGCATCATTTTGAATCTGTAGTGCAACAGTGCGTTGCTGTGAGTATCGCGCTTTTGCATGATGCAGCCGCATAGACGGATCTGTCTCGAATCGGTGCGAGCGATGATGGGAGCAACGCAACTACCGCGTCATTTCCAGATACCCATCCCCGAGGTATTCGCCGTTCAGGTCGCTCACTCGCACTAATCCCTCCCAGTAGCGCACTGACGTGCGCATCAGTTGGTCATCGACCGCCGCTTCAACGAAATAGGCACCAGTTCCATCGAGTTCGACCTGCCATGCGACGACGTAGGTGTCGCCGTCAAACCGGACCTCCCGTCGCGGCAACATGCTGAACTCATGACTCGTGAACTTTCTCGTGTTTCCCGCTGCATCGCGGTGCACTGCGTAATTGAACGCGTCGCGCTCCCCTGATTCACGGACGAGCTGGTAGAGCATGATCTCACTGCCATCCTCCAGCATGAGCGCCATCCAGTCCCAGCCGACCAAGCCTTGCGGCAGCGGCTGAGTGCTCCACTCGCGGTCGAGCCACGCCCATCCGACCACCGGCACTTGCCTGCCATCCCAGTCCAAGCTGCCTTGCACCGACATGCGCGGAATCGAATAGTAGTGGGAAGCGGCCTGCTCGGACTTGGCCGAATAGCCTTCATCGCCCTGCAAAATAACGGCTTCCGCGGACTCCAAGCGCAAGTCCACGCCCGCGCCCCCGCCTTTCGCGGTGAGCAGAAGCGGCGAGAACGTGTCGCCGACGCTCCGCACCGAAGCGCCGGGCAAGCGCAGGCTGAATGGGTCGCCTTGCGCGTGCGCGAGCCCCGGCACTTTCCGTGACAACGCCTCATGGAACCTGTGTGCGCCAGCCGCCACATTAGTGACGGCAAAATGGCTCATGTACACCTGCGTCGCGCGCCAGCCCTCCGGGTCCGGACGCGGGCTGAGCGCTCGGCGAAAGAATACGAGCTGCGCGCCAAACTCGGCCGGGCGACCGAGCGGCGGGGCCTGTCCCTGATCACGCCACAGGGCAAACGTCCAATACCACCATTCTTGCCGAAAGGCGGGATGTGGACCGTGATCTCTCGGCAATTTAATCGTCGAATCTGGCGAGACCTGGGCGAACGGCTCGCTGTCGGTCGCGGGCTCGGACTCGGTGAGCACTGCGCCCGCGCGTGCGCCGCCGAACTGCTCCGAGCTTGGCGCTTCGGCGCAGCCGGCGAGCAGCAGCAGGCTAAATACGCTCGTCAGTCGTCGCCACATGCGAGGCCTCCCGAGTCATCCGCCATGGAACAAGCGCTGCCGTCACCACCACGAGCAGGCCAATGCTTGAGAACAGAGCCATCAACCAGCCGTCCATGTGCGGGCGAATCGAGAATCCGAACGCCAGCGGCGTCACGCGCTGGCAGAGCGTCCAATTCATGATCAAGGCAAGCACGAGCGAACACGGCAGCACCAGCGCGGCAAGGAGCGCTGATTGGCCTGTCAAGAGGGCAAGCAATCGTCTTCGAGACATGCCGACCGCGCGCAATAGGCGCAGCTCCCGCAGGCGCGTCAAATGCAGCTGGTTGAACCCGCTGAACACCCCGAAGATGGCCACGAGCAGCGCGACCATGCTGAGCGCGTCGCTGACCCAGAAGGTGTCTTCCAAGGCGTGCATGGCGCGCTCGCGCAGTTCGGCGGTGGCTTCGGCTTGCAGGCCGAATTCGGTTTGGATGCGAGAACGCACCGCGGTTTCCGAACCGGGTTCGACATGGATTCGCACCGCATCGATGCGCGTGCCCTCGAAATACCTGTCCGCGACCGCCCTCGACATGACGAGTCTCGGGCCGGCGGCGCCGAAGTCGTTGAACACGTGCGCAACCGGCAAAAGGGCCTGTCCCTTGTCGCCTGTCACGCGCACCGTGCCCGCCTCGCGCGGGCTCACGAGTTGACTGTTGATCAAGACGGCATCAAGCGGCGTGTCGATCGGCGCGCCGTAGCGCGCAAGCTCCTGAGCGGTGTAGTCAATCAATCGCACTTCGGTGCCGAGCGTCCCGACACGCGCTGTCGCAGTGTGCGAGACGCGCGTCGAGCGCACGCCGGACAGCGCCTCGACGGCATCGACGAGGATCTGCGACAGCGCTCCGGCGTCCGCATCCAACGACAGCTCGCCGTCGAGTCGCATCTCGAGGAACTCGTCAAAGTCCAGCTTCAGACTTGCCACCATCAACTGCATGGAAAGCGCTACGCTAAGCGCCAGAATGAAGGCGCTGACGACAGGAAACAGGCGCAACCCTAGCGCGGCGGCGCCGCGGACGATCTGCCTGGTGATGAGACGAATCCGAAGACCGGCGAACCCATGCCGCGAAATCCAGTTCAATTGCATCCAAGCGACCTGCGCGAACAGTGCAAACACGGCGCCGAGCAAGAGAAACGCACCGGCAAGTCCCAAAAATAGACTGATGAGGAGTGCGCCGAGCGCAAGACAAGCGAATCCCGCCTGCAGAAGTGGGCGGAGACGTTTCGCTTGCGTTCGCGGCTGCGCGAGCGAGGTTCCCAGAACGCTGACGCCGATCCCGACCAGCGCCGCCTTGATCACAAGCCAGCCGTCGAAAAGCGACCTGTCCAGACTGCCCATGCCACCGAACTCAATGACGAACGTCGCCAGCCCGAAGCCGAGCGGCAGCCCGACGAGACACGCGAGGACGCCGAGCGCCCCCGCCTCGCGATGCACGTAGCCGGAAATATCGCGTGTCGCAACGCCCAAGCCTCGCAGTCGATGCAGGGTCGGCGCCCGGCGCAAGGCCATTCCAGCAGCGCTTTGATAGGCGATGAACGCGGCCACCAACAGGCAAAGGACAGACAATACGCCGAGATTGAACATGATTGACTTGGCGAAACGGCGGACGGGCAGCTCTTCGTCGGGCGTTGAAATGACGTAGCCCGCGCCGAGCAGATGCTGGTCAATTGAACTCCGATAGGCCGCGCCCAGTCCAACGAATACCTGATCGAGCAGGTCGAGAAGACCTCGGCGCTCAGGGACAGGCACCAGCGCCAGCGCGGAGATTTCGTCTTGACCGAGCAATTCGGACGCGGTGGCGATATCCGCGATCAGCAAACGCTCATCCGAGCCGCTGTGGGTGCCTATGACCGAGAGGCCTTGCGCTTCGATGTCGGCTCGCGTGTTGTCCGCAAGTCCTTCGGGCGCAAGCACCGACTTCTCGGTCATCAGCCGCGTCCAATCAGCCTCGGCGGCGACGCCGACATTCGCGCGCATCCTGATCGTCGCTACCCAATCGATGCCAAAGATGCGGAAGTTGCGGAAATTCTCACCCGCCCGCCCTTCAATCAAGGGAACAAGAGAATCAACGCCCGGCAGCTGCCCTTCGGCCAGTCGATTTTGCAGACCGGCATAGTCGGCAAGCGCGATGTTCGCGCCGTCTTCCCGGCGCGCAATCGTGCCGAGCAATTCAAAAGGCTGGAGGGCTTCGAGGTTTTGGTCGACGCGCGCGTTCAACAGGTGCACGGCCGTGACCGACGCGACTGCGACCGATACGCCGAACAGCGCCGCCGCGAGCGACCACTTGCCTCGCACCAGTTCGCGTAGTAGTGCTTGGCGCAGCAGCACCTTCACTGCGAGACATCTCGCCCTGTTGCTGTTGCATCCAAGTAGCGAAACGCGATGTCGGCGAGGCTCGACTTGACCCGCGCGACGCCGCGCGCGTCATGTCCGGGCAGCAGCAGCGCATCTTCGGGAAAGACCAGCTCGATGAGCGCTGTGCTGTACACGACGCGGTAGAAGCGTAGCGGGTCGCACTTGCGGAACTCGCCGAGGCGGGCGCCTTCGTTCAACACCCTGCGCAGCCGCCTGTGCATTGATGAGAGCGGCCCGTGCGAAAAGTTGTCTTTGAAGGGGCCGCCAGCCGCGAGCTTGACATACTCCATGCCGCCTTCAGGCGTCGCAAAGTCAATGAGCGCCAGTCGCACATACGCCGGATGCGCAATATTGAAATCGACAAAAGCGTCTAGCGCTTGCGCGATACGCGCGCGAATCGGAAGCGCGGCGTCGAACTGAAACTGCTCGGACAGAAGCCCGATGAACCGACGACTCACCGCAATCAGCACGTCGTCGCGGTTGCGAAAGTGCTTGTAGATGGCGGGCACGCGAATACCGAGCGGGCCCGCGATGTCCTGCAGGCGAAAGCCGAACACGCCCTGCGAGGCGATGAGCGCCTCGGCTATGTCGAGTATGCGGTCGCTTGTGTGTTTCTTGTCGGTCGCCTTGCGCGAGGAAGCGGCGCTGACCACGGTTGATTCTCTGCGTTTGAGTCCACGCGAGACACTACTACATGTGGACGGGGCGCACAGCGGCTTTGGCGCAAGCGGAGTTGCAGCGGCACTGCGAGATTACTCGCCAAGCGGAGATCAGCGGGTTGTAGCGTGGATGTTCGGTCTCGTTGTGCAATTTCCGGACAGGTTGCTAAGGTGTGCTGCAAGCTTAAGAGGGAGACACAGGAATGGGTCAATAAAGGAGAGGCTTCCGTGCCGAAGAGCACTGGTCGCCGCTGTACTTGTCCTCGCGCGCGGCGTGACCGTGCTGCAGCGCAGGGGCGACGTGATCGAAACCTTCGCGGCCTGAGGCCGGGAGCCGCCGCTTGAGCGGCATCGGGATGTGCGCATTCGTAAAGATCGACAACATCCTCCAGTGATCCCTGACACGCTCCCCTCAGCATCACTTCGCCTTGGATTCCGGTGAAATCACCGTCTCACCAAGCGTTGCACTTGACGGTTGAATGTATAAAAGCATTCGTTTCCCATGTCGTGGGTATGCTTCCGACTCCGAAACGCGCCGCTACGCGGGCGCAGAAGTGCGACTGACCGACCACAACGAACTTTGCTTGCTCGCCCAGTTCGAGCCACATTCCAACGCCAGCAAGTCCAGATCCAGCATCGAGAGCAATCCGACGGTAATCGGACGCTTCGCGTCCCAAAATACAAACGCATCAAAAAACGCACTTGCTTGGTCCGAATTGAGAAGAGACGCCAATTTCTTTGCTTCAGATTCTGTGTCGCACGGTAGGAAATAGCATGTGTCGTCCAGCACCACTGGCTTCCCTCCTCTCGGAGCAACAGGGAAGAACCTGAGTTGCTTGTGGAATCCTGAGATCGCGACTTTCCACGGTGCAAAGCTGTAGTCACCCACTCCAAAGATCGAAAATCTCGGTCTATTCTTATAGATGGAGCTCGCTCGTGAATCAAGCAATTCGGAGTGGGACTGGAGATATCGCCATGTCAGCGGCGCCTTCGCGGCAACCGGAGAGGTGTCCTCTCCTATGGACCTTTGTGGAACGAGCATGAACCGAGCAGGAGAAGCACGCTTGATTAACTCAGAGCCCTTGAGCATCGGGTAGAGGTAGTCATCCTCTAGCTGCACTGCCTCCCCAAGACCATTCACGTAGACATCCTCTCCGTCCGCAGGTCGAATCTCCATGATTCGGGAGCAGTCGTGCTTTATTCCCGACCGCCATTTGATCGGCGATGTTCCGAGAAGATGACCGTGTGATAGATGCGCGTCTAAATCAGCAATCAGCCTATTGCCTCGCAAAGCAATCTTAGAACTGGGATCTGACGCACCCAAGCTCTCAAATACGGCACACTCTGTTGAATGTGCTCCCGGCTCCAATTGGCATACAAGAAGACATGCGTCTACAGCGGCACCAAACTCCGCCATTGCATCGATTCCGAATGTGGTCGATTGCTGAATTTGCATCTTTGTCTTCCATGCGTGATGGAGGACTTTGCGAGCAACGGCTGTTTTGCACAGCATTGCCAGCACCGCCGAACGGCCGGAAACTTGCTCCAGTAGCTGAATTAACATCCACTCGGAAATATCGAAGTTACTTTTTCCGGTGATCGCGTCGAATCCGTTCAAGCCTTGAAAATTCGACTTGACTGGCAAATTCGTTCCACCAACTACGCTTACACCCGAATTGGTCACCCAAGGCGGGTTGCCAAGTATGAGTATCGGATCACTTAAGGATCGGATGATCTCCTGCCAGTCGGCTTGGAAGAAATCCTTATGAAAAACTTCGGACTTTCTTGCAGCTTCTCGTGCAGTCTGAACATAGTCCGGGTTGATATCGTACCCTCGGAACAGGTCGCAGTCTTGGAACGTATCTTCCGAAGCTGCAAGAAAAGAACCAACGCCGCAAGTTGGCTCCATGACAGAAGATGGAGATAGCCCGAGACGTTTCAGTAGCGCGCACGCCTCGAGCGCAAGTCCCGGAGGCGTCTGAAAGTCGCCGTACTCAACCCTTTGCTTCGTTGTCATTGAGACACTCTTAAGTGACCCCTATCACACCGTCGACTTCGCCAGCGTAGCTAATTACTCGCGCGTACTGAAGTCGCCACTGCAAGGCATTGGAAATCGTCAGATAACCCTGCTTTGGAGGGCTGCCCAGAAGTTCACGGGCGAGCGTTCGAGCCTCATCTTCATCAATATGCAAATTACGATCAAGCATCAATGCCATCAAGTCATCTTCGTTGCCATCTCGCATGATGATCTCCCTAATTCCGCGCGTCATCTGATAATCAGCGGTGCGCGACTCGTCTACAAACACTGTATTCAATATGCTCAGCCTTGCCGTGCGCTTCCGTCCGTCATCCGACTTCTGATACACGAACAAGAGCAGAGAATATCCAAGACCCAATACCTTTTGACGTGCTGACCTAAAGGGAGATGAGGACTGCGGCTGCTTGGTGCTGGTCACTTTCATATCAACGTTCAGACTTGGGAAGTCGATGCCTTTTGCGGAGCTACCTGTCTCAAAGATATAACGTTTCTTCAATACCCGCTGAAACTTGTGTTCAAGATAGGTGCCCACCGCCTTTCCGTCGGTCACTCCGTAGAGCGTGGGTTCGTCGTGCATCGACTCAATCGCAGCAAAGCCTGCGGCCTCGGATAACAAAGTTTCCAACGTGAGCTGCGGCTTCTCACCACTCCCTGCCAGATCAGTTGTAGAGAGACTCACGGCTTATTTCCGCTCATATATAACGCGCATTTTCACACGAAACTATGGATCTCGCGCTTTCGAAGCGATACAAAAAAGAAGCCCCGCGAATGCGGGGCTTCTCCGAGGGAAATGGAAGCAGTTCGCTTACATCATGCCGCCCATGTCAGGCATGCCGCCGCCGGGAGGGCCCGCCGGAGGCGGGTTGTCTTCGGGCAGCTCGCTGACCATGGCTTCGGTAGTGATCATGAGACCGGCGACCGAGGCTGCGGATTGCAGGGCGGTGCGAACGACCTTGGCCGGGTCGATGATGCCGAGGGCAACCATGTCGCCATACTCGCCAGCCGCAGCGTTGTAGCCGTAATTGCCACTCTCGCCGCGCACCTGGTTGAGCACGACCGAGCCTTCGTCACCCGCATTTTCAGCGATCTGGCGAAGCGGTGCGGTCATGGCGCGCTTGGCGATGGCAATGCCGACGTTCTGGTCTTCGTTGGAACCGGAGAGGTCGCCGACTGCATCGAGTGCGCGTACCAGCGTCACGCCGCCGCCAGGCACAACGCCTTCTTCAACGGCTGCACGGGTGGAGTGAAGAGCATCTTCAACACGCGCCTTCTTCTCCTTCATCTCGACTTCGGTCGGAGCACCCACCTTGATGACAGCAACACCGCCAGCGAGCTTGGCAAGACGTTCTTGCAGCTTCTCGCGGTCGTAGTCGGAGGTCGTTTCTTCGATCTCGGCGCGAATCTGCTTGATGCGGCCTTGAATCTCGTCCCTGCCGCCAGCGCCATCGACGATGGTGGTGTTCTCCTTGGTGGCGGAAACGCGCTTGGCGTTGCCAAGATCATCAAGCGTCGCGCCTTCAAGCGTGAGGCCGACTTCTTCGGAGATGACGGTCGCGCCGGTGAGGATGGCGATGTCTTGCAGCATGGCCTTGCGGCGGTCACCAAAGCCGGGCGCCTTGGCCGCGGCAATCTTGACGATGCCGCGCATGTTGTTGACAACGAGCGTCGCGAGCGCTTCGCCTTCGATGTCTTCGGCAATGACCATGAGCGGCTTGCCGGATTTGGCGACGGACTCAAGGACCGGAAGCATGTCGCGAATGTTGGAGATCTTCTTGTCGCACAAAAGAATGTACGGCTCTTCGAGCTCCGCGGACATGGATTCCTGGTTGTTGATGAAGTAGGGAGACAGATAGCCGCGATCAAACTGCATGCCTTCAACGACGTCGAGTTCGTTGTCGAGGCCGCTGCCTTCTTCAACGGTGATGACGCCTTCCTTGCCGACCTTCTCCATCGCTTCGGCGATGATCGTGCCGACGGCATCGTCGCTATTGGCCGAGATGGTGCCGACCTGCGCGATGGACTTCGAGTCCTCGCAAGGCGTGGCCATGTCGGAAATGGCGGCGACCGATGCAGCGACTGCCTTGTCAATGCCGCGCTTGAGATCCATCGGATTCATGCCGGCGGCCACAGATTTCAGGCCCTCAGTCAAGATCGACTGTGCGAGCACGGTGGCGGTCGTGGTGCCGTCACCAGCTTCGTCTGATGTCTGGCTGGCGACTTCCTTGACCATCTGCGCGCCCATGTTTTCGAACTTGTCTTTCAGCTCGACTTCCTTGGCGACAGAGACGCCGTCCTTGGTCACCGTCGGTGCGCCAAAGGACTTGTCGAGAACAACGTTGCGGCCTTTGGGACCCAAGGTCACCTTGACCGCATCGGACAGGGTGTTCACGCCCTGCAGCATACGCCCCCGGGCATCGTCACCGAATTTCACTGCTTTTGCACTCATGCTTCAGTTACTCCTAGATTAGTTGATTGTATTGGCTTGGATGGTGCTTAGTCTTCGAGGACGCCGAAGATTTCGCTTTCGTTCATGATCAACAGCTCTTCGCCGTCAACCTTGACAGTGCTTCCGCCGTATTGGCCGAAGATAATCTTGTCGCCGACCTTGACATCGGGCGCGCGGACGCTGCCATCGTCAAGTGCCTTGCCGGGGCCAACTGCGAGCACTTCGCCTTGCGAAGGCTTTTCAGCAGCGGAATCGGGGAGAACGATGCCGCCCGCGGTTTTGGTCTCTTCTTCTAAGCGACGAACGACAACACGGTCGTGCAGGGGTCGAATTTTCATTGACAATCATCTCCTTTGTCTGACTGTGGCTTGAATTGATTGATTCCTCCCGGTTCTTTCGAGCCAATTAGCACTCTCAGCGGGAGAGTGCTAATCATACAGCAGCAAGGCACCGAAGTTGTCAAGTCACCGCATGAGGGAGTTGGATGCTGTTATGGGGATGGGCTTTCAGAATTCAAGAGCCTGCACGAAATCGACGCGCTGACTGCTTCGTATACTACATTTAGATGTATCCTAGTGAATCTCGGAGCTCGATGTTTAACGCAACGTGAAAGTCGTCAAACATCCAGCTTCAAAGATAATGACTCAGGAGAAGCTCGGTAGCTATTGAGAGAACTGCCTCATGGTCAACAAGAAACACCATACATTTGCATCCCCACTATCGTCCGCCGAGCCACCGGAACCAGACGGACTAGACGAGAGCGAGCCAATCGAGTTGGATGACTACCCATTAGACAGCTTAATGATTAGGACGGACAAGCGTTCAGCATTTGAGGTATGCCGTCGAATAGACAGTCGGGCGTACATCCTCGATCCAGATTTTCAGCGCGATTTCATATGGGATGAGGGCAAGCAATGCAAGCTCATTGAATCTGCCATTATGCGCATTCCTCTTCCTGTCTTTTACTTGGCCGAGACAACAGAGGGCAAGAATGTGGTTGTCGACGGCTTACAACGTCTTTCCACTTTCCACCGATTCCTAAAAAACAAACTGCGACTAAAGGGTCTGGAGTACGCCAAAACCCTCAACGGAAAGCGCTTTGACGATCTGAGTCCGAAACTTCGCAACCGTATTGAAGACACAAGCCTAACCCTGTACCTGATAGATAGCCAGGTGCCGGAGCAGGCCAAGCTGGACATTTTTGAGCGCGTCAATAGTGGTCAGCCATTGACAAAACAGCAGATGCGGAACTGTCTGTATCTTGGCGAAGCAACCCGATGGCTTGCGAACATGGCGAAGTCAGAGCAGTTTAAGTTGGCAACGAACGAGGGCCTGAACTGGAGAACAATGCGTGACAGAGAGTGCATCAACCGTTTCCTCGCTTTCCACGAGAACGGACTCAACGGATACACAGGCAATATGGACAACTTTCTGCGTGACGTGCTTGCAGAAAAACAAGCGGCGGATGATGCCTACTGGCAGGACATAACCCTTAAGTTCAAGCTCAGCATGGAGATCAGTAGGCGTATCTTTAGAGGCGATGCTTTTCGCAAACCGCGAGACGAGAATGAACGCCGAAGTGTTATTAACGTAGCCCTGTTTGATGTCTTTTCGGTATTGTTCGCCAAGTATGGCGACCGTATTCAGCCGCAGTACGATGAAGCAATTCGACAGGGGTTAGCATCCCTTGTTGAACAAAACGACTACTTTGACGCTATTTCTTTGGCTACCAATGGCGTCCAGAAGGTTACGCTCCGATTCGAGCGCACTGAGCAGATGCTGAGAAATGTACTTCAATGACCATTGACTTCCTTTCCTTGCGAGATTTCAAATGCCATGTCGCATTGGATATACAGTTGGCACCCTTTACAGTCCTGACAGGGTTGAACTCTTCAGGAAAATCGAGTGTCTGTCACGCCTTGGCACTGCTGGCACAGAGCTTTCGAGAGCCAGGGCGTCAATCGGGTAATGAACTCTTGTTGAATGGGGATCTTGTCCGACTTGGAACTTTGGGAGACATTCAGAATCAAACGACGGACAATCAGTTTTTTGAGGTCTCTTTGCGTGATGAGACATCAGAGGTTGCTTGGCAATTCGCCGGCGACCGACGAAACTCAAAAGCAGTGTTGCACAACGCTGAAAGCCGCACGCTGAATGGAACAGGAGAAAAGGTATTCTCGGATGTTTCGCTTGACGGGAATGGCGAACACTTTGTCGTGGATATTTTGCGGAATCTTGAGTTTTTGACAACGCTTCGAAGTGACCCCGCAGAAATCATCTCAACAATCGGAAGCGATTTCAATAACCGGATTGGTCCGCTGGGGAAGGGTGCTGTCCCAATCCTGTACCTCAACGACCAAACGCACGTCTCAGAATCGCTTCGTATCGGCAATGTGCCGCCAACTCTCCCTCGACAGGTCGAAGCTTGGATGCGGCATTTCTTCCCCGGATTCGCTATGGAAATTCAGCCCGTGGACAGCGCGATGGACCATGTGACGCTGCGCATTCGCACTGAATCTTCGGGGGAGTTCCACCTTCCGTCTAATGTTGGCTATGGACCTTACTATTTGCTGCCCGTTGTGGTTGCAGCACTGACCCGGACACCGGGGCAGTTGCTCATGCTCGACAGTCCGGAAGCTCACCTGCACCCGTCATGTCAGAATGAGGTTGCCAAGTTTCTGGGCTTGGTTGCCGCATCGGGTGTGCAGGTTCTTGTTGAGACACATAGCGACCACTTTGTGAACGGCACTCGGATTGCCGTCTACGAAAAGAAGATTGCTGCCGAGAATGTCATCCTTCACTACTTCGGAGGGCTTTTGGAGGATGGGGATGCGCACCGACACAGCACAATCTCGATTGATAGCGAAGGTTTGCTGGACCACTGGCCTTCGGGTTTCTGTGACCAATACGAAACTGACCTTTCGAGCCTGACAAAATGGAGCAGGACGTGACACCGTCCCTCTATGTCAACGAACACTCGTTTCACGGTCAATTTGCTTCTCGCGAGGATACCATCGCCGCTATTCACCGCCTCTGGATACTGAATAGGGTGTGCCGGGAATACTCAGCGCAGTGCCTGTGCTCTCGCGAGCTTTTGGGTTTGCGTTCTGCGTTGTCCGACACAACCTTGCGAGAAGTCGTAGTCCAATACCCCAACCCCGATACTCGGAAGCTCGTATTGAATTGGCTCGATAAACACGGGCCGTTCTGGGACGCAAATCGGCGGCATGACGCAGACGATTGGTATTTTGCGGCTCATGGCAGTGAAGAACTCCTGGCCACAGGCTCCGCACTAGCCGAATGTGCCCGTCAGGTACTGGCAGAAGAGAATGCGGCGCTTTTGAGTGCAACTCCCTCTGATTTCACTTACACACCTGTTCAGGCAGGTATTCTCAACGACGATGGTACGAGAGACCAGTGCGAGCTTTCCAATCATTGGTCTGAACCGCCGCTGAGGCAGTATCTTGAAAATACGATCCGCTTGGGCAGTTGGCTGGAACTACGCGATCATGCAAAGCAACGCTTCGCCAACCTCGTATTTGCGGCGGATACACTCGAACCGATGATGAAATCCCCATTTTCGTTGGCACTGTGTCAGCGAATCACTTCGCTCCTTGCAAATCTTGATCAACTGAGCGGTGAGATGGATGCTCGGACGGGAGCATTGAGCCCAGCTGGAGAGATACTCCGGCAGTCCTTCTTTGAGGGGCGCAACGCTCTTTTCTCTGATTCCTCGGATTCGGAAAAGGCGGCATTCAAGTCGGCTCTAACATTTCGCTGCCCCGTCAATCAAGATATGCGGCTTTTTTCTTGGCACGGAAAAGCGAGAGGAACCGATCAGTATCGCGTTCACTTCGGCTGGCCCAAATCGAACCCCGCTCGCGGGTTGCCAATAGTATATATCGGCCCGAAAATTACCAAGCGCTGATCGCTAGTGTTTCAACAGCGAGTGCATATATCATTGCAAAGCACTGTCGGCTATCCCTCGAATCTCCCAGAGAAAATGCTTTGCACGACCCCTGTTCACTTCTGTCAAGATTCTGCTCGCAGATTTGATGCACCACCCTTCCTTGAACGATTGATCACTCGAATTATCGATCGCCGTGAATGAAGTCAGATGTGCAGTCGATACCGCGCACCATGCACTTAAGCAACCTAGAGCATCAATCAGAGTTACATGCAAAAGTAAAGTGATAAAAGCCTCTACGGATTGAAACGGAGCCGTCTCCGAAAGGGACATCATCACGACTTCTGCTACGTCTATGACGTAACAACGTCACTTGTTCCGTTCCGCATTCTTCTATCGCAGACTTTTGCGCAGCTGCTCTGGCGGCCGAAAGGCTGAGAGGTTTCGCGAGGGTTTCGGAAGCCTTCACCTTAAACTCGACTACGTGGGCGGGTTCATATGTCGCTTGCTCCAAAATAGGCTTTGGAGTGATGGCACATCCAGCGAGCAAAGCAGCAAGCGAGCCGAGTATCAATCTCCTCATAGCGTTATAGCCGTTCAATAGACTTTTGTGATGTAGTTAATCGCACTGCAAGATCATACGAATGCGATGCTGCTGTTAGGTTGCTATCGCGGAAGCATATCGTCGCTTCCTCAATTGCTGTCTGCATCGCGGTTGTGTTTACTAATCAGATTGAATTGATAAGAGAGCAATCTATCTTATCCCCTCTTCGAGTCATCGTCACTCAGCGCACCTATGCAGGCAGGGCACTCCTCATTCGGCCCTTTGGCTACACCGTAGGGAATCACCGCACTACACACCCAGCATCTCCGACCATGCCGCTCAGCGGCCGCATAACAACCCTCTTCCTGTCTTTCAAGTTTCTCCTTGTGCCGTCCCATTCCTTTAACCTCCAGTGCCATTACTTGAATCTGGGAAGACAAGACTAACCGCTGTTCGTTTTTCCGTCAATCTTCAACACCCGAACCAACACCTCTATCGGAGGTGTATACCTTCAAGCATCAAAGGGACATGTGTCAGAATTCAAGAGCGAGCATGAAATCGACACGCGATCCATGCCAGCAGCAGTAGCGAGGGCACCACCATCAACGCGGTGATGACGAAGAACAGCGCCCAGTCGCCGTCAAGTTGGGTGACGAGGATGCCGCTCGTTGCCGAGAGCAGTGTTCGGCTTGAATTGCCGAGCGAGGCGAGCGCCGCATACTGGGTCGCCGAGTGCAATCGGCTGGTGTATTCGGAGATGAAGGCGACGAAGGCAACTGTCGAGACGGCAGCAGTGATGCCATCGACGACCACGGCAAGCGCGAATAGTTTGGTGTCCGGGCCGACCACCGCGATCCACGAAAAGAGGAGATTGGCCGCCGCCATGGCGACGCCGGCTGCGAACAACACCCGAATCACGCCGTAGCGCACCGAGATGAAGCCCGCAAGCAGCGAGCAGACGACCGTCACCCACCAGCCAACGAGCTTCGAATAGGTGCCGATTTCTTCGCTGGTGAAGCCGACTTCCTTGTAGAACACGATCGCCATGCGACCAAGAAATGCCTCCCCGATCTTGAACAGAAAGATGAAGCCAAGCACCGCAAGCGCCATCTTCATCCCATTGCGCCGGAAAAACTCGGCAACGGCATCGAAGTAGCTGCTGTCGAGCCACGCTATCAAATTTGCAGCACGCCGAACAGATGCTGCCGGGCGCTCAGGTTCACGAATAACGAGGTAGGTAAAGAGAGCGACTGCCAGCATGAACAGGGCGAGGCCCTTGTAGACGAGCGGCCAGCCGAGATCATCGGCAAGCCAGAAGGCTGCCACGCCCGGCAAGCTCGCCCCCGTCCACCAGCCGCAGGTTGTCATAGCAGCCGCCGGGCCGACGAGATGCGGTTCATCCGCACGAATCACGGTGATGCGATAGGCATCGATTGACAGGTCTTGAGTCGCCGAGACAGTCGCAACGATAAGCGCAATAGCCGCAGTGAGCCACAGGTCGGACGACGGATCATTCAGTGACAAGACGAGTATCAGAAGCACCAGCAGCGCTTGGCAGAGCAAAGTCCAAGAGCGCCTTTGACCGAGCGCACCGAGCACCGGAAGGCGCAGGTGATCAACGACGGGCGCCCACAGAAAGTTGATCGTGTAGGCGACGAAGATGACCCCGAAGAGACCGACACCGCTGCGCGACAGGCCTTCGTCGGTCAGCCACGCCGACATCCCCGAACCGATGATGAGCCACGGAAACCCGCTCGACACGCCGAGCAGGAAGATGCGCCAGAGGCGGCTGTCGAGGATGACGGACGTTAAAGCGGGCAAGCTCCACCCCTTGGTTCACAAGTCAATGACCGACTGCCGATCAAAAGGGATTGGGAGCACTCCAATGATGACCCATGGATTTGGAGCCATCTGATGAAAAAGCTGCGTCGTGCCCAAGTAGAAGTGGAGATCCGACTTCATGAAGTCGTCCCAGTACTTTCGCTTCACCTTCTCCAAGGCTTCGCTATCATTTGCAGATGATCGGCGGCAGTTCCAATACAGTGCGCCAATCTCCCAGTCGAGAATGATGAGGCGACTTTCCCGACCATCCGCATCCGTGAACCGATAATAGAAGTTATATGGCAGTTTTGGAATTACCTTGAATATCCTATCGCGCCAAGACACTTCATCAAACAAGTCAAGTTGATTGTGTCGCGCGCGCATAGCCGCCAGCTTTCTGGCATCCCACTCTGGCTCGTCTACCTCCCAAGTGAACTCGATGATCTTCGTGGGCTTGAATATAGCTAAGGAGCGTACATTGCTCTTGGCGTCCTCAATTAGCGAGCCGATAACCCTGAATACCATTCCATCCTTAAGCAATAGGTGGCGTCGCGCTCTCCATCGCCCCGACGTACCCAAATGATCGACCTGAGTAAACCCCTCCCTGTAATCCGGACTGTAGGACTCGGGTCGGTGGTCGTTTGATCGTCGAACCAGTTTGCACTCAACCCAATCGTACTTCTTATATTGTTCCTCAGACTCGAGACCTCGAAAGGGTACTGGGTAGATGCGCACCCAAGAACCATCCTCTCGCAGACCCGCTGTACAAACGGTTTCGCCGTACTTGGCTGAAAGCGTCGGATAGGTTTTGACTGTGATGAGAATGCGCTCAAGAGCCTCACCGGTCATAGGTTCACCACGTCAAATGGGTGGTTTCGCCGATCACTTTCGGCCTCACCGAGAATTTCCCGGCTCGCCTTCGCAACTTGCGCCGCAACTCGATGTCGATGGCACTGCGTCGCGTGTCGCTCAAAGCACGTCAGCGCCACACGACGACCTGTCAGCACCATATCGCGTATGCCTGTGATTGCTGCTGACTCTCTCACCAAGATAGTTGCCTCATAGTCGGAGAATAAAGCGTCTCGGTCATCTTGCGATACGATCTGCCGCCTGTTGGCAGAATCAATGCCGAGTTCGGGCAGGTGCTCATATCCGATCCCGACATCTCCACAGGCCGATGAAAGTGCTCGCTTCGAAAACCCGAATTTGCGACTAATCGCGTTGCGCCGAACATCCACAAGCATGGACACGCTTGAAGAAAGAAGCTGATTGAGGTATTCCTCCAAGCTCTTGCCCTCATACCCAATAGTCATGAGCTTCGCGCCGCCCTGAGAAGCGTGCGAGGCGGCATCAATACAAATGGCTCGTCGTTCAACTTCCATCTTCAAAGGCTCGCCTCTCAGGTGACTAAAGCCGGAAAAGATCGATGGGTCGAACTCAGCGGCGTGAGCTACAGCGAGCTCGCGGCCAGATTGAGTCAAATGCCACTCAGTCTGACGCTGCTCCACGAGTCCATGGCGCTCCATGCGATGGCAGTCTTGAGCGCAGGAATAAGAATACGCACCGGAACCAAGCGGCACAAAATAGTAGGCGGGTTTGGCTACGGTTCCGCGACCTGCCGCTTCAAGTCCGTAGAGGAATACGAGGCTTTGAAGGTCTGCATCTTCCAATCTACCGCCGACCGACGCGACGAGAGAGATCAGGAGTCGTTGATGATGAGAAACGGATCTTGCGTTCATCAGCTATTAGAGTTGCCATTTCGGCAACCATTATGCGT
Source organism: Gammaproteobacteria bacterium (assembly GCA_026709225.1). GTDB lineage: Bacteria > Pseudomonadota > Gammaproteobacteria > Pseudomonadales > Azotimanducaceae > Azotimanducus > Azotimanducus chitobiosivorans. The sequence continues at coordinate 52,388 of JAPOTJ010000085.1, forward strand.
GTTCGCGCGATCTTCGTCACCAGCTGCTGTGTGCGAAATTTGCTCGATTTAGGAACCAGCGCGATAAGCCAAGTACTTTCACGTCCAAACTCCCAAAAACAAAGTGTCAATCTGTCATACTTCGGCCATCGCCCTTGTCGTCGTAGAGGATGTGAGGAGATTCCGGTCGAATCTTCATGTGCACAGTTGTCTCAACGAGAAATCCTTTATGACTACAAATACTAAAATTGTAAGCCCGTTGACTGACCAGAGGATGAGAGCGCTTGCTGGCAGTCTCCAGCTTGGGAACTCGGAACATGCGGAGGTTTATTTGGACTCTAATGCGACCGTCAAGCCCTTCGAATCGGTCGTAGAAGCAGTCGTAGACATCATGCGTGCTTCTTGGGGCAATCCTTCAAGCGGGCACTTTGCAGGACTAGCGGCGCGCCATGTACTTGAACGAGCAAGAGAAGCAGTCGCGAAACTGTTGGTCGGGGTTGACCCGGACGACGTAATTCTTACGTCAGGAGGCACCGAAAGCTGCAACACCGTGCTAGCCAGTGCTAGCGCCGATGCTACTGTAATCATCTCCGCAGTGGAACACCCTGCGAACTCGGTTCCTGCTGAACTGGCGGCAACACGCGGAGCCAACCTGATTGTTGTACCAGTAGACGCAAACGGACTTACGGATCCAGAGGCTTTTCGCCGTGCAGTAGTAAAGACGAGAACATCTAAGTTATATGTCTCGGTGCAATGGGCAAGTGGCGAGACAGGAGTGATTCAGCCAATAGGTGAAATTGCCAGCGCGGTTCACGAATCTCGGCCCGATGCCTTGCTGCATGTTGATGCGGCTCAAGCTGTGGGACGCATTCCGACTCCCGTTCCGGCAACAACGGGCTTAACGGCGTTTTCCTTCTCCGGTCATAAATTACATGGACCGCAGGGTATAGGTGTGCTAGCGTATAGCGGACGCAAGAATATTCCAAGCATGGCGCTGATCGCAGGCGGAGGACAAGAACGAAATCGACGATCTGGCACCCAAAACGTCTCGGGAGCGGCCGGTCTGGCGGCAGCACTTGAGGAGCGTGCAAAGCGATTTGACGAAGCTGTGGAGAGCATGGGTAGGTTGCGCGATGCGTTTGAATCGCGTGTGACCGAACTGACTCCCAATGCAACTGTTAACGGCATCAATGCACCGAGAACGCGGAACACATCAAACATATGCTTTCGCGGAACTGACGGCATATCTCTAGTTGCGAAACTAGACGCACTTGGGATTAGATGTTCTCAGGGATCGGCATGTTCGTCAGGACATCCTGCTCCCTCCCATGTACTTCATGCAATGGGCATAAGTGAAGAGGATGCCTATTCGAGTTTGCGATTCTCCTTCTCTGTACTCAATTCAATGGAAGATGTTGAGACGAGTTTGGACACTATCGAGCATGTTCTCAATAGTAGTTGAAGTCGCAAGGAATATAACGAATAGCCATCATCTTCTGCGATACTTACCTACTCCATGCTCCAATAGATCTAATGACAACGTTCAAGTTGATTGAACCTTCCTATTCGCTACGCCCTTATCAAAAGCGCGCCGTAGATGATATTCTTACCGAACTCGAAACACATGGACGGGCTTTGTTGCATGCCCCCACGGGCGCAGGCAAGACCCGAATGGCTATGTCTGTTGTGTCCCTGCACCTTCGGAAAAACGCGCCCACCATGGTGCTTTGGCTCGCACCGACCAAGGAGTTGGTGGTGCAAGCAGCGGAGGACTTCAGCGTTGCTTGGAAATTCCAAGGGGACGTTGATGCAGCAGTCATTCAGTGGCGCGGAGGAGGTGAGCGTTTTTCAGACGGCACCACTATCAGGCGCAATACGGTCATTGTCGCGGGAATCCAGATGGCTGGTCAGTCGGTCAGTTCCGACCCGTGGATCGAACAGTCGCTGCTCGACAGGGTCAGCTTGGTAGTGTTCGACGAGGCACATCATTCGGTAGCCCCCTCGTTTCGTAGCCTTGTGGAGAGCATCTTGGGTGGTGCTGGCGTTGCAGAGCGCAAACTCTTGGGTCTCAGCGCGACACCTGGCCGGGCGAATACTGACGAAACCAAAAGGCTGGTCGAAATGTACGAAGGGCGCAAGGTTAGCGTGGGAGACGGAGGCAACCCGGTGCGATTCTTAGTTGACAACGGATATCTTGCCCGCGCAGCCATTAAGACGCACGGGTTTAGTGGTGCGCCAGCTCCCGATGGGCAAGGGGCGGAATACTCAGATCGTGCGCTTGCGCGCTTGGGCGAGGATAGAGAGCGCAACCAGCAGATCATCTTACTCGTACAAGAACTTTTCGACCAAGGACACAAGCGCGTCATTGTCTTCACGCCATCCGTTGACTCCGCTGAGGAATGTGCTGCAGCCATGCGAGACCGCGGATATGCGTATGCGCATGCGGTCTCTGGGAAAACCCCTATGGAAGCCCGAGACCACTACACACGCACATTCCAAAAGTCCGTGGCCTCGATCCCTTGCCACCAAGCACTGTTCAACTGCAACGTGCTTACTGCGGGGTTCGACGCCCCGGAAACCAGCGCTGCGGTGATCGGCCTACCAACAAAGAGCGCCGTTCGACTTCAGCAGATGGTCGGCAGGGCGTTGAGGGGCCCAAAATCGGGCGGAACAGAAAAAGCCATCATTCATATGATTGTGGATGAGTCCTACAGCGAGTTCGCTGATTTGGCTGACATGTTTTGTCAGTGGGAGAGACTTTGGGAGGAAGGCATCCGCACATGACCGGCACGACTAAAAATTAACTTTCTCATCGAAGAAGGACAAGAAAATGACTGATCATATTTTCCCACCAAGCTTAGCTCTCAAGGCGCTTAGTTTTGGCCCATACCGTAATGCGGCCTACGCAATCTCTGAACTCATAGACAACAGTGCGGATGCAGAGGCCAAATTCATCGCTGTAGCACTCATCGTCGATGGGAGCAATCGTCCCTCGGAAATCGCGGTTCTAGACAATGGAATCGGCATGGACAGGGAATTGTTGCGACGTTGCGTTCAGTACGGTTACGGGGCAGCAGGCAACGACAGTGATCCCAGCGAAGGCGCAAAGTCGAGAGCTGGAAAACGCCTTGGAAAATTCGGAGTGGGGCTTGTCGCTGCCTCTTTCAGCCAGTGCTTGGACTTGCAGGTGATGTCTTGGCAGCAAGGGGAAAGCTCAGCCGGTGTGCTGCCATCGACTCGACTACGCCTGTCTGATGAAAGTGAAATCAACGAGAATTTGCTACCGGATACCTTTGACGAGAAAATTCCAGATTGGGCGAATTTGGCTTTTGACGGCCTGCCTGAGCCAATTTCAGCGATGAAGAGCGGAACGCTGGTTGTCTGGAGGGACGTGTCAACAACACATCGGAGGCGAGCAAAAACGCTGCGAAAGCACATCTGCGATCTGTGTGGACGGATTCACCGCGAATTTATTCGAAGTAACAAGCTGCGGATTCTAGTGAATGTTTTTGACAAGTCCTCAAGCAAGATTATTGACAGGGCATGGGCAGAACCTGTGGACCCCACGTTTCTTACCAACTGGGACGAAGATGACTTGAAGAAGGATGGCTTTGTTGGCAACCAAACGTTGTTTACCCCGTACACAGGACACCCCGATGACACAGGAGAAGATATTGACGGTGAATACCAACCCCAGATGAAAACGGTCAAGGGGCCAGATGGAGAGATGGTTGGGCACTATTTACTTACCTCTTCGTACCGTAGGCCTCACGTTGTGGAGGATGAAAAACTCACAAAATACTATAAGGACCCGGGTCTAGCACCCTTCGGCAAACTCGCGAATAATCTTCGAGGGGTTTCGCTGATGCGGTCCGGTCGCGAAATCGAACTCGACCCGGCATGGCTTAGGGGCGACCGTACCGTAGACCGTTGGGTGTCCGTAAGCATTGACTTTGATCCCGATCTAGATGACGTATTTGGCGTTTCTAACGACAAACAGCAAGTCCGAGGCCTTTCCGATCTCGCTTCTATCCCGCTAAAGGAAATCAAAGAACGCTTGACGGAGTTACAGGAGGAAAACAATCCGGAAGAGGATTGGAGGAACATTCAGTGTTTGGAAGTCGCCAAGCAGATCAAGGAAAGGCTTGCCGACATGCAAAGGATCGTCGGAAAACAAAGAGAGAAGACCCGAAGCAGAGCTGGAAGACCTGGCTCCAACGATCCTTACACCCCGCCCGTGGAAGAGCTGACACAAGACGGAGGCGCACTGTCCACAAACGGACGTCAAATACCGATGGACGGCACGAAGCCGTCTTCGGACCCGGAGAAAACCACCGAGGTGTATGGAAATACTCTGGCGGGTGGAAAGCCTGCCCGAGAAGTGAGACCCTCGGAGATAATAGAAAATGATCTTAAGCTGGATTACGTACTAAACCCCCATGGACCAGCTACCAAGATGTTCGGCTTCTCATTAGGGCCTGGGCATTTGGTAGTGCAGTTCAACGAAAAACACCCTTTAAGCGAGACAATGGCAAGGCTTTTGGCCTTCGAAGAGGGTGATGACGATGAGGGCGACAACGAAAATGTAAGCTATCAGCTCGGTGTAGGAGATGCCCTGCGCGTGATTCGCGGACTGGTTGCATCTTTCGTTCGTGCGCAGGCTGAAGCCGACAACCTAGGAAAATTCGACGAAGTGCGAGCCTTGGACGTGAGCCTTGCCCTTTGGAGCGAAAAGGCTACGCATGTGCTGGAATCGGAGGAATGATTGATACGCCACTGCGACAAATCCAAGAGTTGTTCGCAAAGGCGAGGAAGCGAGTCATCATCATTTCGGCCTTTGTAGGATCAGAAGCGTTGGATTTGCTGCTCAAAGCGGCTAAACAAGTATCCGATCGCAGTGTTTACGCTAGGTGGGACTGGCATGACATTGCATCGGGTGCGTCCGACTGGCGGGCATGGGATGTAGCTCACCGACATAATGCTCCCATGTTTGCCTGCCCCGGGCTTCATGCCAAAGCTTACATCGGCGACAATAAAGCGCTCATCGGGTCAGCGAACGCCACGACCCCCGGGTTAAGCGGACTTCCCGACGGCAATCTTGAACTGCTTGTTCCAGAAAGCGCGGACACAGTTCAAGTTGAGCAAGTTGTTCGTCGCATCAAAGCAATCTCATCCTTGGCCCGCCCGATGGGAGATGACATCACACGCTATGAACCACAACCTAGTGATCGCAGCGATGACGCGTACTCAATCTGGCTTCCCAAATCAGCCCCTGACCGTTTCCTGAGTGCAATGACCGGACACGCATCCCACGATGCGGAGTCCGCACAAGATAAGACTGCGCTAAGGCTCGGCGAGAGTGTCTCTGGACGGACCGAAATTCGCAAGACAGTGTTTGATACGACAGTTTTTCGGGTCGTGCGATCTGCATTTGAGGGCAGAGTTCTTCCTATGGACATCGCGGAGCTTCGAACTCTTCTTGCAAGTCAAGCGTCTCCGACAGTTCAGGAATTGCCAGAAGAACAACTGCGCCGTCTATGTCAGTGGCTGGGTGAGTTTGGCGAGAACACCGTGATGGGACCTTCTACTGATCCATCGTCGGCACAATTAAAGCCTGGTCGGCTTCTTTCATCAGAGCACTTTGCCTAATGGCTCCTGTCGGCCTCCTAGCCGTGTTGGGTATCTGATTACAATGTGCTCTGTAAGCGTGCAAAGTCAACTTAGTGGTACGGCGGGAACTTCATAACAGTGGGTCCCACCCCGAGGCAACATGCGCCCCCACTAGAAATACGTATAAAAGCAAAGCTCCATCGCTTGTCGTCTCAACGCTGACTCCACATACAGCTTCTCGCCGTGGCAGAATTGAGATAAATACGACTTCCCTAAATTAAATTGAACAAACTGCGCACGCATGATCTGCCCTATCATCATCACTTAAGTGATCAGAAATCAAGTCAGCTTGCCATGTCGATTGTCTATCGGAAGCGATCATTTCTGCGCCTGCTTGCATACTGCTTGCCTCCTCTTCCAGTTCGGCTAATGACATCCTGTCCATCCATGTATACATTCGCCCTGTGTTTGGATCGAAGGTTTCGTTCTCGTAACGCATCGCTTTTTCGAACAAGTCTGGATGATGCTCTCTCAAGCCAAGCCACTCGCTTTTGCGTTGAAAGAAACAGAAGTAACAGCCCGACCGAGAGCGCCAGGAATAGTATTTGGGCAAGCCGGTTGTCTCTTCAAGTAAGGACACAATATCCTGCCTCACTAGGCCATCCGACATAAACGGATAGACCGCAGTGACGTTCGTCAAAGAACTAAGCTTGGAGCGAGAAGATTCGTCGGCGCGAATACCCACATAGTTGACGGTCGGAGCGTCTCCCACGAACAAACCCATGGGCTTAATCTTCATCTTGTAAGTACACCACCGCTGGTGACGCGATGGAAGCAATCCACCATGTTCGGCCCACAGGAAATGATCAAACGGAGCGGTATTGTCGTCCTCCACAAGGGAGAAGGGAGACAGGCGGACTATCGGTTTATCGAGATATTTTTCCAAGATTTCGAGATATTCGTAAACCTCCGGCAACTCCTTTCCCGTATCAGTGAAGAAAGACTCAATTTCGGGCGCCTGCTTTGCGGTTTCGATTTCGCGCGCAGCATCGCTGCAACCAGCTTCCGCAGCAAGATCGCGAAAGTAACGCCAATCTTCGCGCTTGCGAGTCAGGTAAATCGCAAGGGCTGCTGAGTCTTTGCCCCCTGATATGCCAATAATGTGTCGTGTTCTCATACGTCCTCCCTCAATGAACGAGCCAAATCAGTGACAACCGTCAGTCGAAAGTCCTCGGGAACCTCATCAACGATTGAAGAGAGTCTTCGAACAAAATCCTCAATATCATTTCGAGCACTAGCAACACGCTGATTAGGCCAAAATACGGCAAACGGAGCACTACTTTGATGAACTTGCCCGTTCGCCACAAGCTGACCTGCACTCTCCAGACCCAACACACTTTGTCGGAGGAGAAACTCCGCTTGAGTTGCATGCGAATCGTTCCAAGACGTGATCGGCAAGGTGATTCCCAAGCCTTCGCTCACAACGCCAGCAAGCCACCTGCGATCATCCGAAACAGACTCATTGAGAACTTGGGAAAGAAACTCATGATAGCCGTGGTACATCTGCCTTTTCGACATCAAACACATCGCGAATTTAGTGCAATGGGCCCTCGCAGCTTCTAAACTTTCACACGCGAGGGTGTCAACTGTCACATCTTCAAGCCGCTGGAGAAGTGCCGCATCGGCTCCTTCAAGCTCGGCTTGGACCCGCTTGACGCTTGAAAGAAAACTGCGAAGGTCTATTCCTGCAGATGGTGGCGACGAATACCCCAACGCGCTCGGAATTGTATGAAACAGCATGTCTCCGGGCGATTTTGCTACGCTGAGGGCGCGTCGGAATGCCTGAGCGCTTTCGGAGACGGTCGTTGTGTGGCGAGCATATGCTGAAAGAGCAGAGTGGCGAATCAGCAGATCGCGTGCGATAGCGACTGGCGCATGGTTCGCTTTCGCCCCACCTTTGTCGATGAGCGCCTTTCGGTAGGCAGCCAAAAAGGATTCGCTTATGGGTATTTTGGTTGTTGCAGTCACACTGAAACGGCTAGGTGCCTTTAACATTCTCAAAAGTGTCTGCGGACCCCACCGGGGAACGTATTGGTGGTCTTCGTATACCTCGTGGCTATCCCTGTCAGCAACTACAACCAGAATGCATAGCAATATGGCAGGAACACGATTAACCCCGAAAGGGGGCTTACTCAGTATAGTAACTACTTCATCAATACTAAGGCCAGAGCCATGCCCAGACTCTAAGTAGTGTTTACGAATCTCGTTTATGACAGGCTGGTAGGCTTGCGGTAGATTCTTCTCGTCGAGTTGAAGATTCCAAGTTTGATTTTGCGACGTATGTAAACCGCTCTGCCTAAGAAGGGATTGATAAATGATCCGTTCCGCCGGGAACTTTGTAATACCGAGGTTTTCTTTGTCAATATCTGTGTGCAGATGCTCAAGAAGCTTCCGAAGCGCAGCGGTCACCTGTCCGCTTACCTTGTCTTTGTTGATCAAATCGTTGTGTAGGGGAAATGCCCGAGGATATGCTCTATCCATAGCCGCCGAAATTGCTTTCTGCAAACTCGGATACCGAGCTTCCTCCACCTGCCACTGCAAATCCGACTCCAACAATTCATCACAAAGCGCTGAAACTCGCGCTTTGTGAAAGTCCTGACGAAGCCTCATTTCTTTTTTTGCCACTTCGTCATGTATAAGACTGGCATCATCTGTCAGCAGGCTTTGGATTGCGCTCACTTCCTTGAGATGTGGCTCCAACAACCGGCTATTCGTGATACCGGTGACATCAATGGCAGCAGAATCTGGTGGCTTCTGGCCGCCAACGTAAATGAGTATGCGTGGTCTTCCCTCTGCATCCGGTGGTTCGTCTTCGGTTCGCAACCAATAAACCTTCGCGCCTCTGCGATTACCTGTTTGAATGAAGTGGCTATGTGCAAGTATTGTCCTTGCCGCTACTCGGTTCATTTCCGCTGCCATGTCTAGATTCGCGGCAGCTATTTCTTGATCAACCTTTCGAGCAACATCATAGTCACTACCATCCCAAATTGCGTATTCATCGCGGTAACGTCGATAGACCACCAAAGAACTTTCTGTCAACTCCGCAATGCACTTTTCAAATGGAAACCCTGTGGGAAGACAGGCTAGAGCAGACACCTTATCCGCCGAAAGCCCTCTGCCCGCCACAAAATTCAACATAGCAATAATTTGGAGAAGTGTTCGAGCATCTGCGGTGACCCGGTCGCCCACCCTTTCTCGCGCTGCGTGGATTGCCGCAAACCGCATCGCCAAAGCAGGATTCGATGGAACCAGAAGCGCGTCTCCAAAAAAGTGCTCGAATAGGGAGTGCGGGTATATCCAGTCATCGCCCGCCCTGCGATGTTGAGCGTCAAACCCTGTTGCCAAGTCTGACGTTAACCAGCCAACGACTGTACGATCCTGTTGTCCCAAGAGTCTTGCAAGACGTGACAGGAGAACAATGGTCATCGGATGCAATGGACGACAATTGCTCGCGGCCGCCATAAATCGTGAGTCTTGGAGAAGCTTTGGGCTGGATCCGGCAGGCTTGGAAAATTTCAATTTCTCGGCATCGCCTTGATGCAAAGACTGAAGTGCCCGTGCGATGATATGAGCCGTGTCGGTCTCCGTATTATGAAGTATCGTCTCACGGAATCTCCCCCTCACCTTCTCCCATTCAACTCGCCTATCGCCGAAAAATCTGCGCGAATAGTGCTCCAAACCGAAGTGCTGAATAATAAGAAGTGATAATGGGGATTCAGTGCGGCCTGTCAACTCTGCCAAGCTCTGTAAGAAATGAAAATCTGCATCGCTTGCCGTCGCAGCCATATGATCGAGATGACGTCCAAATTCATCTATCACAAGCAGTACGCCAGCCAAGCCTGTTCGACGAGCTTCCTGCGTGGTTCGGACAACTAATCGGAGCGCCTGTTCACTTGTCACATTGTCAGAATGCAGGTCGGCAAAGGGTTTCAATGTCGATTCCCCTAGCGACATGCCCATGCTCTGGGCAAAAACACTCATGGCACATGTCACTCGGTATGCTAGAGATTCGGAGGCTCCAACAACGGTAATTGGCGCTAGGCCTCCTGATTCAAGCAACTTGGCAACGACGGACTCTTCCGGGAACGAATCTCGCGCTCTGTATGGTACAAAAAAAGAAGTTGGGCAAGATAACTGGTTGAGTGCAAATGCTGCGAGTGAGGATTTTCCGGCCCCATAAGGACCAAGCAATGCATGCGCCTCGCCACCTTTGAGAGCAGCGTTCGCGAGGCTATCTATGAACTCAATAGCTAGGCCGGTCGGATGGTACGATTTTGCACAGACAGTTAGGTCTTCTGCACTCTCCAAGTTGACTGACAGGCGTATAGCTTTCATTCGAGCACGCGCCCGAAAATATGAGCATCAATCGCCTTTGTGTCGCTCGACGTGCATAGCGAGTCAAAGCCTGATTTAGCAGTTACCATAGCGTCCTCTCCGGGCATTGTTGACAACGACAATTCCTTGCAGCCAGACTTATCCAACCGCTCCACCGCAGCAAAAAATCCATCCTTGCTGAATCCAAATATGGAACCTGGTGATGCTTGAGCAGCGGGCGTGATGTAGAGGTCGGAGAGGGCGGAGGACGCTGTTCCTCGGCTCGCTAGCGTTCCCAGTAGCGAATACAACAAAATTTTATCCGAAACGTGAGGGCGTTCATGGTGCCAAGTCCTCTTGTAAGCAGAATGTCCCTCAATCCGTGTTGCCGTCAGCATCCTCAACTGCGAGAAAAAACGATCATCGTGATCATCCGCGTGGCTTTCCGGCGGAACTAAGTGCATCCGGAGCACTGGTTCCATATCTCCACGAAGAGTGCCATCTGCGTAGAAGGCATTGTTTGAACACAAAAAATCCTTGAATCCTGATATCGCATTCTGCAAAGAAAAAATATCAACGTGAAGATAGTTGAAAACCCAAGCGGCCGCGGAAAAATTTCGAAAATTAGACGTAATGAGCCAATGCAGGAGCGCAACTGTCTCGCCACGTTCCAAGTAGGGGTCCATAGTAAGAAATATGCGCTTAGCCATATCAGAGATACGTCCATCATGGTGAAGCAACATGGCTGTCCGCGCCCACGCTTTCAACGCCTTGGCCATATTCTTGCCAATGCCCAATTGACACGCCACGGTCTCCAAGTTCGATGGAACCTGCCCCTCCTTGCCGTAGCAATCGATCATCCGAGGAAGCCATGAAAGGCGGAGAGGGAATCCACCAAAATTCCCTACGATATTATTGACTGAATGAGCCATCCCAAGAGAATCGTAAACGGGGTTCGGTAGAGATCATACCGAACGTTCGCCATTTGCTCAACACACCAACGCCCCAATGCAACGGACGCTCCTAAATTACTTGGAAGTTGGCAAACTGCTTAGTCTGTACACACGACACAGATGGCCTTGTAAAGCGCTTTGATAGGTTACGTTTTGAATGAAAGAGAGCTAAATCCCTAGCTGTTCCGTCGTCGTTGCTCGCGCCGCTTAAGCTTCAATCTAATCTCCTCCGGCTTTGTGTAAACTCTATTGAGCAACTCGACTGTAAAATCCAGCAAGTCTTGAGCATCTGCCATCGCGAGTGTCCCGTCATGTGCCCCTGCATTGCCGTCCTCTCGAATGCAGTTTGCGAGTTCCTGTAAATCTGATGAAAGATGCTCTTCGTCGAACAGAAATGACAATCTATGCGCGAGGGACCTTTTGCGAACTACAGAATCTGCATGCTCATCAATAAGTGATTGTATAGCAAGCTCGATACAGAGTCGAAACATGGTCGCGGCGGCATTTGGGCACTTAGAGGTAATGCATACCGCGCCTTCTTTGAAGCAGGCATTGATATTGTCAGGTAAGTGCTTTGGAGGACGAACTTGGACAACGTCGCGGGTGCTTATGTAGCCGACGACATCGAAAAATCTGTTTATTACGCCCGGATATTGAGTCGGAGCTTTGCCAATCTGAGCATTTCTCGGATCAGAGTCAACTAAAGTATAAACTGTCGATTGCTCGCATGCCCTACAAATGCAGAATGTCTCGTACACTGGCCTCGGACCACGTCTCGTAGGAAAACTCCCCTTAACATCAAAGGTAATTCTAGTTGCTCCGCAACGCGGACAGTTTGCGACTAGTTCAGCCGTATTCATAGCAGGTGTGGTCTACTATTCCCCTATTGATCAATCGCAGAACGAAAATTAATGAGCTTTGGGAGCCATGGACGATTATAGATGTTCGTGTCTCAGCGGTAATTTTTCATTATGCATTATGAGTACTCATATTCAATTCGTCACTAGCCGCGTTGTGCGATATTTACGCAATTTTCTCGATACTGTCGATCCAGAACTTAAGCGCCTGATGAGCCTGCCCGCCGCTTCACGAACTCCACCACCTTCTTCGCAATCAGCGGAAACAGCCCTAGGAGCACAAACGAGCCGATCAGCATTGGCGACACGATGCCGCTCAAGGATTCAAGCTGGCCGAGCTGCTGCCCGGCGTTCACATACACTGCGGTGCCGGCGAGCATGCCGAGCTGACTGACCCAGTAGAACGTCCAGAGGCGTATCGGCGTCAGCCCCATGCCGACATTGATCGCGAAGAACGGCACCGCAGGCACGAGCCGCAGCGCGAAGAGATAGAAGGCACCTTCCTTCTCCACACCTTCGTTGATGGGCTTCAAGGCTGACTCAAAGCGCCGCTGAACGAGGTCACGGAAGAGATAACGTGCGAGGACGAACGCGATACTTGCGCCAATCGTGCTTGCGAACGACACCAGCACCAGCCCCACCGAGAGTCCAAAGATCGCCCCTGCGATCAAGGTCATGATGCTCGCGCCTGGCAGCGACAGGCCGGTCACGCCGATGTAGACGAGCATGAACAGACAGATGGTGAGCAGCCTGTTGTCGGCATAGAAGTCGAGCACGATTTCGCGCTGCGCCTGAAAGTTCTCGAGGGTGATGACCCTGTGCAGGTCAAAGACGAAGAACAGGGCGATGAGAAGCAGAAAAACGCCCAGAGCGATCCATTGACTCTTCTTCATGTGGCGCTCGCCGCAAGCTTTGCCTCAAGCGCATCGGCACCGCCGACATACTCGCCATCCACCCAGATTTGCGGCAAGGTGACGGGCGTCTTGTCGCCGATGATCGGCTTGACCCGCGCGATCATCTCGTAGAGCGCGCGCGTGTCCTTGATGACATCGCGATAGTCGCCGTCAATGCCGGACGAATCGAAGAGCGCCTTGGCGCGATCGCAATGCGGGCATGTGGACTTGCCGAAAATGTGGCTGCCTTCGATCGGAATCTGCGAAATCCCGGCCTCGATCACCGCCTGTGTGAGCACCCCACGATTCAGTGCGATGCCTTGCGAAATCATGCGGTCATTCACCAGCACAATCGGCGCATGCCAGCCGCCTCGCATGAGGGGTTTCCACCAATTGCTCAGCCATTCGTACTCTTGAATATCAACATCGATGCCAGCAAGGTCCTTTGCCACGCAATCGCGGATCACGTCTTCAGTGAGGGTGCATTCGCCGCACGGGATCTTGATTTTGAAGGGGCCCCAGGAACCCGCCCATCGATAGAGTGTGATTTGGACTGGCGTGGTCATTCGCCTCACTTGCATGCGCAGCAGTAAGGTAGCATTCTCGCATGTCAGAAACCGATCTCGCACGGGCGAGCGCGGCAAGACCTCGCCGGGGGCAGCGAACGGTCAGCGTCAATGCCGATTGACCAACTCTTGAAAGGAACAATACAACTTCGGCGTTACGCAAAGTGTTCATGTGTGCTACATTTCAGCGTTTAGTACGGCTCGACAAAATGAGCGAGAGGTAATGATATGAAACTCCCTGCAATCATCACTGCAAATCTATTGTCGCTGGTCGCAACGCTAATTCTGCCAATGAGCGCCGCGGTTGCGGACACCGAAGCGGAGGCGGCCAAGGCCGTTTGCAAGGATAATTGGATGCTCTCTGACGCATCGCGCACATGTCTTCCAACCCGGTTAGACGGGATGCCTGCTGGGGCAGCGCCAGCGCAATGCGCGTTCGTATTAGATTGCGTGGTCAACATGGATTGCACCCTTGATAAGCCCTGCACGGGAGATTCTGGGACAACTCTCAAGAGAGACATTCAGTGGATCGGATGGGCTGACGATGTTTCGGACTTGAATAACTGCGGCGGCACCATCCAAACTGAGGCTTGCATTCAATAGGCTAGACCTTGCTGGAGCTGGCGCGTTAGATTTCGCGCGGCGGCTAACCGACGCTGCCCTGGGTCTGTTCCGGCTGCTCTTGACCGAGCAACCACTCAGCGAACCCCGGCATCTCGACCTGATACTGTCCGCGGCGTACAACTGATATAAGGTTTTGTTCGACGAGGCGTTGTAAGCGCCGACCAACGTTTGCGCGCGTCACCCGCTTGCCGACGACATGTTCGAGATCTTCGAGAAAACGCTGACTATGCAGCCCGCCGATCTCGGGATTGCGTGCCACTTCAAGGAATACGGCCTGATCTAATGGACTCATGCGCGAACGCAGCCCCGAAAGGAACTCTGTCTTGCCCTTACGCCTCGGCGCGACAAGAGTCAGGCGCGAGGCGAGCCCCATGTAAAGATGCTTGACGAGATCGAGCGCGAACGCATCACGGGAAAAGTGCCAAGGATCATGAGTCGCCATTCGTGAATCCCATCTTTGGATTTGTCTCTTGTCAACGGAGACACGAAACGTGTGTAGACAAAGACATCATTGAGAAAGACTGCCTATGTGAATGCTGAGATTGTCGGCGGCAAGGATACGAAGAATAAACCGTCGCCCGAACCTGCGCCACGACATGGATATAATGGAAATCCAGATAGATATTTGTGTTAACGACCTATGACCTCAGTCTCTCATCCATCTCCAGATCATTGGGTAGTCCATTTGGGTTCGGTCTCCGACAGCGAGGTCGCCGTCGATGTAAGGATGAGTAGGGCTACTGCGAATTATCTCGCCCGATCCGAATCTTCTCGCCTGACTTCTCTCAACATAGAACGCAATGATCTTTCTGCTATAGATACTGGTGCAGCGGTGCTAGAAATTCTGAAATCGGTCGCGACGACATGTCGAGTCAAAGAGAGAGTCGCTGCCTTCGACCAGCAGGAAGTGATGGAAGTGATCGATGAAGAGGTGAAGGCCGTTCGTGCGAGTCGTCCTTGATACAAACATTCTCGTCAGCGCACTCATTACAAAAGGAACGCCTCCAGACATCCTTTACCAAGCGTGGTTACGAGAAGAAATCGAATTGGTCACATCCGTGACGCAGCTTCACAAAATCTCCGATGTCCTATCTCGTAAAAGGCTGCGCAAATGGATTGAACCGAAAGAGGCGCGGCAGTTAATCGCAACTATCGCGCGAAAGGCGACAATACTGCGCGAGACTCCTGTGACCAAACGGTCGCCGGATCCAAAGGATGATCCAATTCTGGCGATCGCCGTCTCTGGTGACGCAGCAATGCTGGTTTCGGGTGACAAAAGCGACATGCTGGCGCTGGACAACGTTGAAGGCATCCCCATTCGGTCAGCGCGCCAAGCAGTACAAGTCATCCTTGAAGCCAGAACCAAGGATGGCAGCCCGCCCAAGAACGAAGTCTTGGGGCTGAGTTCCCGATAGGCACGACAAGCCAAGCCTACTCCAGCCCTACCCGAGCAATCTCCTCGCACAGCCGCATGATGAACCTGCCGGCCTCGGCTCCATCGACGACGCGATGGTCATAGCTCAATCCCAAAGGCAGCACCTGATGCGGCACAAAGGCCTCGCCATTCCATTGCGGCTTGGTAGTCAAGCGCGACACGCCAAGAATGGCTGCTTGCGGACCGTTGACGACAGGCGTGAACCCCGTGCCGCCAATTCGCCCCAAACTTGAAATGGTGAAGGTGCCGCCTTGCATGTCGGCTGGCGCGAGCTGTCCGGTGCGCGCTTTTTCGGCGAGCGCGGCAATTTCTTCGGCGAGCGTCCACACATCCTTTTGGTCGGCATCGCGCACCACCGGCACGAGCAGGCCATCGTCTGTGTCCACGGCAAAGCCGATGTGCCAGTAATGCTTGTAAATCCAGTGCGTCATGGCCTCGTTCAGGGATGCGTTGACGCGCGGAAAGGCTTGGAGCGCCGCCACGCACGCACGCATGATGAGCGCGAGCGGTGTGAGCTTGACGCCGCGTCGCTCGCCCTCCTCCCGACTACTCGTGAGCACTTCGCTTAGGACGGCGGCATCGGCGTCATCAAAATGCGTGACGTGCGGAATGTTGACCCACGACCGATGCAGGTTGCGCGCGCTTGAGCGGCGGATGCGCGAGAGTTCAACATCTTCGATCGGGCCGAATGATGCGAAATCAACCTTCGGCAATTCAGGCAAGGACGGCGCGGGCTCATCCCTTGTCAAGCGACCTCGCACATAGGCTTTGACATCGTCTTTGAGCGTCCGTCCGCGGGCGCCGGTGGGCGTCACTTTGCCAAGATCAACACCGAGCTCGCGCGCAAGCTTCCTGACGGCAGGGCCGGCGTAGACCGGGCCGGAATGCTCGGTGACTTGCAGCGGGGGCTGCGGCACCCGTCGAGCTGGACGCTTTGGCGCCGGATTGCCCGCTTTCCTGGGCTGTTCTACCGGACTTTGCGCCGGTGCTTCGGCTTCGGCCTCCGCCTCATACAGCGCAATCACCTGACCGCTAACGACTTGATCGCCAACACCAACTTTGATCTCAGACAATACGCCCGCCGAAGGCGCGCCCACCTCCAAGGTGGCCTTATCGGTCTCAACGAGCACAACAGTATCGTCCTTGCCGAGCTGATCGCCGACGGCGGCGCACAGCTCGATCACTTCGACGGCTTCAGAATCCCCGGTGTCGGGCAACCGCACTTCCGCAAGTCGGGACCCTGGCATGACCAACCCCTACCTCGCCCTCGGCGCCGACGAATTCGCATCAAGATCAAACGCCTTGACGGCATCCGCCACTTCGCCCGCCGAAATGATCTGGCCGCTCGCAAGGCCGGAGAGCGCCGCAAGGCAGACAAAGCGCCGGTCCACTTCAAAGAACTCGCGCAATCGCTGGCGTGTATCGCTGCGCCCGAATCCATCAGTGCCCAACGGGTGATAGGGCGCCTTGATCCACGTCGCGATCTGACCAGCATGGCTGCGCACATAATCGGTCGAGGCGATGACCGGCGCATTGCTATCGCCGAGCGTCTGCTCGACGTAGCTTGTTCGCGGCGTCGCAGCCGGATTGAGCAGGTTCCAGCGCTCGGTGTCGGCGCCATCGCGGGCAAGTTCGGTGAAGCTCGTCACGCTGTAGACATCGGAAGTGACGCCATATTCTTCGAGAAGCATCTCGGCAGCCGCGATCACTTCGCGCAAGATCGTGCCGCTGCCAAGCAGTCGCACGTGTCGAGGCGATGGCGCCTCGCTTTCGCCGAGGCCGAACCGTTGAAACAGATACATGCCGCGAACCACGCCCTCTTCAGCACCCTCCGGCATCGCTGGCTGCAGGTAGTTCTCATTCATCACCGTGACGTAGTAGAAGCGCTTCTCGCCAGCTTCATACATGCGCTTCAGTCCTGTATGCAGAATCACCGCAAGCTCATAGCCGAACGCGGGATCATAGGCAACACAATTTGGCAGCGCCGATGCGAACAGATGGCTGTGCCCGTCCTGATGCTGCAAGCCTTCGCCGTTCAAGGTCGTTCGGCCAGCGGTGCCGCCAAGCAGGAAGCCGCGCGCCTGACTGTCGCCTGCAGCCCATGCGAAGTCGCCCACGCGCTGAAATCCGAACATCGAATAGAAGATATAGAAGGGAATCAGCGTGTAGTGATGGGCGGTGTATGCGGTGGCCGCCGCGAGCCACGCCGAAAACGCGCCCGCTTCGTTGATGCCTTCTTCGAGCACCTGCCCGTCCTTGGACTCTCGGTAAGCGGCGATCTCGCCAGCGTCCTCGGGCTCGTAGAGCTGACCTTGCGATGAGTAGATGCCGAGCTGCCGAAACATGCCTTCCATGCCGAAGGTGCGCGCTTCGTCGGGAATAATCGGCACCACGCGCTTGCCAATTTCACGGTCGCGCACGAGCGTGCCGAGAAAGCGCACAAAGGCCATGGTCGTGGAAATCTCTCTCGTGCTCGAACCGTCAAGTAGCGCTTTGAAGGTGTCCAGGGGCGGAATCGGCAGGGACTCCTTGACTTCCGTGCGGCGAGGAATGGGGCCGCCGAGTGAATCGCGGCGCTTCTTGAGGTAGGTGAGTTCGGGTGAGCCTTCGGGCGGACGGTAGTAGGGGATGTCTTTCAATTCTTCGTCGGTCAAGGGCACGTCGAACCGATTGCGAAAGTGCTTCAGCCCTTCGTAGTCGAGCTTCTTCACCTGATGCGAGGTGTTTTCGGACTCGCCCGCATCGCCCATGCCGTAGCCCTTGACGGTCTTCGCGAGAATCACCGTCGGCGCACCCTTGTGATTGACCGCGGCGTGGTATGCCGCATAGACCTTGAACGGATCGTGCCCGCCGCGATTGAGGCGCATGATGTCGTCGTCGGAAAGGTGCTCGACAAGCTTCAGGAGACTGTCCGAAACGCCAAAGAAATGCTTCCGGGTGTAGGCGCCGCCGCGCGCCTTGTAGTTCTGGTATTCGCCATCGACCGCTTCGTCCATGCGCTGCTGCATCTCTTCAGCCGTGTCATTCGCAAATAGCGGATCCCAATGTCGGCCCCATATGACCTTGATGACGTTCCAACCCGCGCCGCGGAAGTAGCCCTCGAGTTCCTGAATGATCTTGCCGTTGCCGCGCACCGGACCGTCAAGGCGCTGCAAGTTGCAATTGACGACAAACACCAGGTTATCAAGCGACTCCCGGCCAGCGAGCGACAGGCAGCCAAGCACTTCGGGTTCGTCGCATTCGCCGTCGCCGAGGAAGGCCCAGACCTTGCGGTCGCTCGCGCTCACGAGGCCGCGCGCTGCGAGGTACTTCATCAAATACGCCTGGTAGACCGCCATCATGGGGCCGAGTCCCATGGACACCGTCGGAAATTGCCAGTAGTCCGGCATCAGGTAGGGATGAGGATAAGAGGAGAGGCCGTCGCCATCGACATCGCGTCGGAAATTGTCGAGCTGCGCCTCAGTCAATCGGCCCTCAAGGAAAGAACGCGCATAAATACCCGGTGAGCTGTGGCCTTGGTAGAAGACGAGATCGCCGCCAGATTCGTCATCCGGCGCGCGGAAGAAGTAGTTGATGCCAACATCGTAGAGCGTTGCCGAAGAGGCGAACGACGAGATGTGCCCGCCGAGACTACCGTCGCGCCGGTTGGCACGCACCACCATGGCAAGCGCGTTCCAGCGAATCAGCGAACGGATGCGCCGGTCCATAAAGAGGTCGCCCGGCATGGGCGCCTCGCGGTGGGCGGGAATGGTGTTTCGGTACGGCGTGGTGACGGCGTAGGGAAGCTGCGTGCCAGCTTTGGTGAGGCGCGCCGACAGGCGCTGCATGAGGAAATTGGCGCGCTCGGTGCCATCGCGACTCAGCACATCGTCGAGCGCCGCAAGCCATTCCTCGGTTTCAAATGGATCGATGTCTTCGACGTTCATGTCAGTGTGCCTCGGTGAGGGTACGCATCAGTCGGCTCCAGTCAAATTGACGGCCCGGGTCCTGCTTTCGCCTAGGCGCCACGTGACAATGCCCGACGATTGATTGCAATCCAAGGCGCGGGTAGCTTGACATCAGGACGCCGATGACATCGCCAAGCCTCGCGTACTGGGCTTGCTCGAAGGCGGTGTCGTCGGTGCCTTGAAGCTCTATGCCGATTGAGAAATCGTTGCAGCGCGTTCGTCCGCGCCAACTCGAGTCGCCGGCGTGCCACGCGGCCTTGTCGAAGGGAACGTATTGGTAGACCTTGCCAGCCCGGTCGATCAGCACATGGGCGGAGACGCGAAGGCCCTCAAGGTCCGCGAAGGACTCGTGGGCGCTGGTGTCAAGGTCGCCTTGAAAGAGCGCATGTATTGCACGGACATCGTCGCTGCCCTCGGGCAGGCTGATGCAATGCACGACGATCAGGTCGATTTCGCTATGCTCAGCGCGTTCCGAGAAATGCGGCGACGGCATATGCTTCGCATCGCCGAGCCAAGCATTCACTTCTTGTTCGGTTGCAGACAAGTGCGCTCGCAAGTGCGTCGAAACGCGCATTGTACCCTTGACGCCTATTTGCCAAACAGGTGATACAGTCCGCACCATGCAGTCTGGTCTAGTCAATTTGCGGGAAGTCGCTCGATCTGACGCCAAGCGGGCGCTCGCCGAAGATCTGGGGTTCGAGGTTGGTCACTGGCCGGACGACCTGTTAGCGCTCGATCTCAGCGGCTCGCTTCTGAATCAGGAAACAAGCGCGCGCGCCGAAATCATCACCCGCGAAACCGGCATCTTCTGCGGGCGCGAATGGGGCCTCGCGGTCTGCCAACTTGTGGGCCGCAGCATCGAATGCGAGTTCTTGCAGGGCGATGGCGCGCGAATCGAGCCAGACGAGGTGATCGCTGTACTCACGGGCACGCCCGCTGAACTCGTGACGGTCGAGCGCACGCTTCTCAATTTCCTGCAGTTCATGTCGGGCATTGCGACCAAGTCGCGCTCATATGCCGATGCCGTTGCGCATACGGATGCGTGCGTGTTCGACACGCGCAAAACGATTCCGGGGCTGCGCATCGCGCAAAAATACGCGGTCGCCTGCGGCGGCTGCGCCAATCACCGCATGGGGCTGTTCGATGCGTATCTTCTCAAGGAGAATCACTTGATCGCCATGGGCGGGATTGAAGCCGCGCTGCCTGAGCTTGATCGCAGATCGCCCGATCACCAGGTGCAGGTCGAAGTGGAGTCGCTCGATGAACTCGAGGCTGCGATTGCTGCTGGCGCGCGGCTCATCATGCTCGACAATTTTTCGTTGGCGCAGACGCGCGAGGCAGTACGCCGCGCCGCAGGGCGGGCGGAACTCGAAGCATCCGGCAACGTCACCATCAAATCGATTGGCGCGCTCGCAGAAACCGGCGTCAATCGGATTTCAGTGGGCGAGCTCACCAAGGCGATCAACCCGCTCGATCTTTCGATGCGATTTGTCGGGACGCAGTAGGCGCACTCGCTTCGCTATAATTCCGCGCCACGGAGAGGTGCCGGAGCGGCCGAACGGGCTTGACTCGAAATCAAGAGAGGGCGCAAGTCCTCCCAGGGTTCGAATCCCTGCCTCTCCGCCAACTATCGATTTCAGGCTCCGCCCCGCTCCATAGAAAAATCCATAAATCCCTGTAAAAAATGGCTTTCCCATCGAAAGCCGGAGTTTGACGACGACTTCAAGAGCCGATAGAGATGTGACATCTATTGTTACATCAAAGGTAAGCCATGCCGAAAGGGAAGCCCCTCACCAACGTGTTCGTCGCGAAGATCAGGCATTCGGGGAAGTCCGGAAACGCCGAGCGCCATTCGGACGCGCTCGGATACGGCCTCATGCTGCAGGTCAAGCCGTCCAACACCAAATCCTGGGTGCAGTACATCATGGTCAACGGCAGGCGGCGCCTGCGCGGGCTGGGGCCATACCCGGCCGTCACGCTCAAGGCGGCGAGGGAGAAGGCGCTCCTGAACAAGAGAAGCGTGCTCGGCGGCGGCGACCCGTTCGGCGGGCGGAGGTCGCCTCAGTGTTTTTCGTCAGCCGAATTTGCCTGCTGTGATTGTCGAGCGGATTCGAACAAATGTCTTTGCGCCCAATGCCTATTACCCAGTGAGTCATATAAGTAAAGGCAATCGAATATCGCGCTTTCCTGCATCATCTCACTGTCGGAAGGATAAAGCAGGATCAAAGACTCTCCGACCTCGAGCCACTTCGGCAGTTGGTTCGGGGATGTTGGGAGAGCTTCCAACACCACTCCTTGCCGGTCGCTCTTCTTGATCTTGCGGTTGTACCAGCGCTTTAGTGGGCTTCTATAAGACAGTGCCATGCCCTCGGCAAGAACTCGACCAGGGCCGCGGTTTGTGGCGCTTACGCTGAAGAAAGGGCCTTGCTTGAACACACCAGAAATAGATCGATCAATTTGATAGATGATAGATCCTCGAACTTCCATGCGCGGATGACGTCGGTCCACAACAATCGTGTATGTAAGAGAAACTACTGAAGCGACCAGTGCCAGTGTAGCAATGAGATCAGTTACCTCCATAGCTTCCAAGTCTGACTTTCGCGTTCACCGGTGGCGCGCCCATATTTAAATCTAGATATCAGACAATCCTGGTGTTTGATATCGTTATTCATCTGTTGGGTACTCCCACTCGTGCTTGGCTAGCATAAATAACTCACTGCTCCTGCTGCGTATTTCGCTTTCCCCCCAAGTCTCTTTTCTGGCAACAGAGCGATTCATTTCCAGAAGTGAGAGGTCGCGAAACGCCTCCTGTTTTGATTCCCACGAGCCATTGCTGATACTGCTATTGAACGGCTGGGTGAGAAGTGTCAAATTTCCAATAGTATGCTTCAACTTCTCTCGGCTTACTATCTGTCCTTCTTTAGTTCCTTCTTCTGCCAGAGAGTAGCTTGCTCGCCAGACGTCGCGTTCTCTCGACATAGTTCCATCTGGCAACGGCCAATACTGCCACCATGACTGAGGGAGTATGTGTTCAATAGTCAGACCTGCATCCAGCGTCTTTGTCTCGTGAAAGTTGCTTCTCATCCTCAGTTCCAGCGGTTCTAAAAGCGCTTTCACCCTTTTCGCTGACAACGACTGGTATACAGGCTGCATCACCCATGACCGTTCGAATTCTTGGTTGTTTGGGAATCTTGACGTGTCGCTCGTTTGTCCCAAGAGGAATCTGCATAGGACCGTTTTGTTCCATCCTTCTTTCTCTAGTGCACGAACCATCGAGAGAAACAGCTTGTTGTAGTTCTTGGAACTCAATCCGCAGACCGCCCGTCTAACAACATACGAAATAATTATGTTAAGGCACCGGTCTAGTTCCGGGTCGCTCAAGTTCTCGGTAGCCAAGCGCAATATGAACGGAAAGGGGATTATATACTTGACTCCACCTCAACCAAGCCCCCTCAAATCAAGTAAAATAGAGGGCATG
>JAPOTJ010000094.1 GCA_026709225.1 Gammaproteobacteria bacterium
TTCATGTTCCAGTGTTCCCAGCTTGAATCTTTGAGTAGTTACCCCTTGCGAGTGGCCAAAGATTCAAGCTGGAGCGAGTGAAATGGGTACTCGGTAATGGGAATGGCGGTATTACACCCCGATTGCGAGTTTAGAGAAACTTGGCCACTGCCCCGCGTTGCGCTTTGGCCCCGGCGGAATAGTGAGCAACCATGCGGGCGGTCTTCCAATTCCCGGCCAGCATGGTCTCGGTTGTGGAAGCACCGCGGGCGGTTAATTCGCTGGCCAGTCCAACCCGGCCCGAATGAGCGGTAAGCTTGTGGGTTATGCCGGCTTGTTTCGCAAGGGCGGTAATCCGCTGTCTTATGCGCTGCGGTTTGAGGCCAATAACCGGATCATGTTCACTTGCGCCGGAGCGTAGATCCCGGACGGCTTTGGCAAAGCCATTCTTCAACAACCTTATGTCGGTATCCTCACCGGCCCTATTCGTTCTTGAGGTGCGAACATGAATGAGTAGGTTCTCGTTTTCGGATTCCTCAAGATCATTCCAAGTCAAAGCGGCAGTCTCGGAACGGCGTAACCCGGCCATGAACGCAAGGGCTACGATGGCCTTGTCAAACGGGTTGCCTATGGTGAGCATGGATACCGCATGGTCATAGGTGAGGGGCTTGGCTTGACCGCGCCCGCGATCCGCGCCAGCTTCGGACAGTTTCTTGATCTTGGCTTTGCACCGCTTGTACTGGTGAGGGTTGATCGGTTGAGGTGAATAGCCATTGAACCGAGGCGGCAATCATGCTCGAGCTGGCGGGGCTTTTACCGCAATCAAAAGCGCATTGCAGGTATTCGGCCAGTTTCGGATCGGTTGGTTGGTCATTGCCGACCCACGCCGCGCAAGCCGTCCACCGGATCAACAACAGGCCACGCAAGTGCCTTGGCTTCAAAGCTCCCATTGAGGTCTTGCAAAACGCCTTCGATTCTGGCGGAATTACCATCTCACCGAGCGTTGCACTTCACGGTTGAATGTAGGCAACATAAACGAAGCGCCGAATAATCGCGATTACAAATTCCGCCCGAATCAAACATTACTCATGAGTAATGCGCGATTCATGTGATAATGCTCATGCAGTTATCGCGCGGCGCGCGTAGATTTGATCATGTCCGCAAGCACGTTGACACGCTACTTGGAGACTTCAATCAGAGAAGATCTCAAGCGTAAGATGGTGTTCGTTGACGGCCCTCGGCAGGTTGGTAAGACGACCCTCGCCCTTTCACTCTTGGGTAGGCAATCACTTCGACATCCAGCGTACTTGAATTGGGACGATCCGCAGGCTCGCGCAAGACTCATGCAAGGCTCACTTCCCGGCCGAGAGAGTCTGATCATTCTGGACGAAATTCACAAGTATCCGCATTGGAAGAACCTTGTCAAAGGACTGTACGACACCAGCCGGGATCTTCTGTCCATTCTCGTGATCGGGTCTGCGCGTCTCGATCATTACCGCAAGGGTGGAGACTCGCTGCAAGGTCGTTATCACCACTACCGCTTGCATCCTTTCTCGCTCGGCGAGTTGACGAACGCGGCGTCGAGCAACGATGTGCGGACCTTGCTGCAATTTGGAGGCTTTCCTGAACCTTTGCTCGCCGCAAACGCACGGGTGTGGCGGCGCTGGCAAAGTGAGCGTCTCTCTCGCGTCGTGTATCAGGATGTGCGCGACATGGAAAATGTCCGCCAGATCGCCTTGATCGAGTTGCTGATCGGTGCGCTGCCCGCCCGAGTTGGGTCGCCGTTGTCCGTGCGCAGTGTGAGCGAAGACCTACAAGTGTCGCATCAGACTGTCGTGCGCTGGCTGGAGATTCTTGAGCGGCTCTACGTCTGCTACCGAATCCCGCCTTTTGGTGCGCCGCTCATTCGCGCCGTCAAGAAGGAGAACAAACTTTATCTTTGGGACTGGTCGCAGGTGCCTGATGCCGGCGCGCGCTTCGAAAACCTTGTCGCCGGGCATCTCTTGAAGTACTGCCATTTCGAGGCGGACACGCAAGGCTATGCGATGGAGCTTCGCTTTATTCGCGATACCGACGGGCGGGAAGTGGATTTCGTTGTGCTGCGCGACGGCGCGCCTTTGTTTGCGGTCGAGTGCAAGACTGGCGAACGGGATGTGAGCCGAACGCTCGAGTACTTCAGGGAGCGCACGTCCATCCCGAAGTGGTTTCAAGTGCACCTTGGTGACGCGGACCGGTTGATTCGAGGTGTCCGAGTACTTCCGTTCGCTCGGTTTTGTGGTGAATTGAACCTGCCATGAATGTTGCCTTGCCGAAGAGTGCTAGAATGCGTGGCTGCGATGAAGGTAGGCTTGCCTCAATCGCACCGATGATGGTACGAACAATTAGACCGGAGTTCGCAATGCGTTAAGTCGCAAGGAGTTTGACTCGACTGACTTGAAAGTCTGAAGGCTTCAGGTCAAGCGGGTGCTCGTGGCGGGTCGCCTGTGCTCGAAGAGACACAAAGGCGAACCGCTTGGGCGGTAGGTCGTGGGCGTCCAATGGTCGCCCATTTTTTTGCCGTTTCGGAATGTCAAGCCAGTACGAGAGAGATGCATTGGAATTTGGTGCGAAGAGAACAGAGCAAAGATGCGGCGAACTCGTGTCCCCGGTCGTGGAAGCGCTCGGCTACCGCCTGTGGGGCGTCGAATGCAAGGGTGGCGGCAGGTCCGCCACGCTGCGCGTCTTCATCGACACCAATCCACCAGGCGGCATCACCATTGCAGATGTCGAGCAGGTGAGTCGCCAAGTGAGCATGTTGCTTGATATGGAAGACCCCATTCGCGGCGCCTATCAGTTGGAAGTGTCGTCGCCGGGCGTTGATCGTCGTTTCTTCACCTTGGATCAATGCGAAGGCTACGTCGGTAATACCGTTTCCCTACGTCTGAAGATGCTTCACGAGGGGCGTCGCACTTTTTCTGGACGTCTCGCCGAAGTGGGCGTCGATAGCGGTGCGCTTGTGCTTGAGCTTGATGACGATGGCGAGCGCCAAGGGTTTCGATTCTCCGATGTGCGCGAGATGAATCTTGTCTGGGATGGGACGAATGATATGGAAATTCAGGAGGGCACAGCCCAATGAACAAAGAACTGATGACCATTGTCGAGTCGATTGCGCTTGAAAAGGGCGTCGAAAAAACAGTCATTTTGGAAGCGATCGAGCAGGCGCTCGCAACCGCGACCAAGCGCCGCTATACCGTGCCGGAGGCGGAGTTCCATGTGCGCATCGACCCAGTGACCTGCGACTACGACACGTGGCGTGTTTGGCGGGTGATCGATCCCGATGCGGAAGAGGAAATCGAGAATCCCGACGCCGAGCTTGAGCCAGACGCCGCCCTTGCCATCAACCCCGAACTGAAGCCCGGAGATTGGCATCGTGAACAGGTTGAGTCGATCGAATTTGGTCGCATCGCTGCGCAAGCGGCGAAGCAGGTGATCGTTCAGAAAGTGCGTGAAGCGGAGAGAATGCGCGTCGTGGAACGCTATGAATCGCGCGTTGGCGAACTTGTCAGCGGCACAGTGAAGCGCACAACGCGCGAAGGTGTGGTCATCGACCTGGGTGCCAACGCCGAGGCCTTCATCGCCAGAAGTCAATTGATTCCCCGCGAGACCCTGCGCATCAATGACCGCGTGCGCGCATTGCTCGAACGTATTGAAGATGATCCACGTGGGCCGCGCCTCATTTTGACGCGCACGACGCCCGAAATGCTGCGCGAGCTGTTTCGTATCGAAGTGCCTGAAATCGCCGAGGGCGTCATTCAAATTCGCGGCGTGTCGAGGGATCCTGGATCAAGGGCGAAGATGAGCGTCAGCACCAACGATTCGCGCATTGATCCGGTCGGGGCATGCGTTGGCATGAGAGGCTCGCGCGTGCAAGCCGTCGCGGGCGAACTCGCTGGCGAGCGCATTGATGTCGTGCCTTGGGAGGACAACCCCGCGCAGCTGGTGATCAATGCGCTTGCGCCTGCCGAGGTTGATTCGATCGTTGTCGATGAGAATGCTGGCGCCATGGACATCGTCGTTGCTGAGCACAATCAAGCACAGGCGATCGGCAAGGGTGGTCAGAACGTGCGCCTCGCAAGCGATTTGACCGGCTGGCGACTCAGCATCATGACCCAAGAGCAGTTTGACCAGAAGGCAGGCGAAGAAGCGATGCGCAACATCGAACTCTTCAAGGAGCAGTTGAGTGTCGATGGTGATGTCGCCGAGGTGCTTGTGGAGGAAGGCTTCACGACCTTGGAAGAAGTCGCGTATGTGTCGCTTGACGAGCTTGCCGGACTGCCGGGCTTCAATGAGGAAATTGCCACCGAATTGCAAAGCCGAGCACAGGATGCGCAGCTCGCAGCAGGCCTTGCCGGAGACGGCGTTGCCGTGCCGGCGGAAGATTTGCTCAATCTTGAAGGCATGGATGAAGAACTCGCGTGGACACTCGCGAGGCAAGGCATTGTCACGCGAGACGACCTCGCCGAGCAGGCGGTGATTGACTTGCTCGAACTTGACAACATCGAGCTCTCGGAAGAGCGCGCGGGTGCGCTGATCATGCAGGCGCGCGAGCACTGGTTCGAACAGGAGGATGCGGCCGCGAACTAGCGGCGCACCTGCTGGCGGACATTGATTGAATACTGATTGAGCGGGGAATGGACCGTAATGGATAGGGCCAGTCGAACCACAGCGGAAACGGTGCGCGACATCGCCGGGACGATGAAAAGTTCGCCTGAGCGCGTGCTGAGCCTCTTGCGCGATGCGGGGTTGCCGCACGCCAGCGAAGGCGATCTGGTGACCATGGAGCAAAAAGCCATCTTGGTGAGGCACATCCGTTCCAAAGGCAGCGCATCAAGCGGTGCCAAGCCAGGGCAGGCAACGACCTCTGCGCCAGCGCGACCGGGTTCACAGGCGCCAGCGAGACGACCCGCAGGCACTTCGGGTGCCGGGCGGATGTCGAGGGCGCGCGCATCAAGCGTGACCGTGAAGACCAAAGGGCGGAAGGTGCTCGTCAATCGTCCCACTCCCTCGAAACCGGACTCACTCGCCAAGGAATCCGATATCGGTGAGCCTGCGCAGTTGCCTTCGGATGCCGATGCGCAACCAACATCGACATCGGGGGCTGCGTCGACGCGCAGCGAGATCGAGCGTATTCGCGAGCAGGAGGCCATTCGCAAGCGCGCGGTGGATGACGAGCGCGAGGCATTGGAAGCGCAACGTGAAGCCGAGCGTCAGCGCGAGCAACAGGACGAAGAGGAAAAACAGGCGAAGGAAGCGGCGGCTCAGGCGGCTACCGAAGCGCGTCTCAAGGCGGAGCAGGAGGTGGCTCAGGCCGGGGCGGAAACGGAAAGCGAAGAAGCAGACAAGCGATCTGAGTCGAGAGCGACGGGTGATAAGGACCAGCAGACGTCGGATCAAGAGCGCGGCAAAGACAAGAAGGCGCGTTCGAGTCGCGCCACCAAAGGGAAAGGTGGCCAAGCAGCCGCGACGGCTGATCGAATTGCCGATTCGCAGCGGGAAGCGGTGGCGGCCGAGCGAAGCCATGCGGGCAAGCGACGCGGCAAGCCGCAGGACGCGGCGCCAGCCGGCCTGGGTGTTGATGACGATGATGAGTTTGGCGATGGCAAACGCCGCCATCGGGAGATTTCGTTGTCGGGTGGCGCATCGCGCGCGCGCCGCGCGAGGCGGCCGGTCAAGCATGTCAGCCAGCAAGGCGGCGAATTCCAGCAACCGACGGCAGCCGTGGTGCGCGAAGTCGAACTGCCGGAGACAATCACTGTGGGTGAGCTTGCGCAGCGCATGTCGATGAAGGCTGGGGAGGTCGTGAAGATATTAATGGACCTCGGCGCGGTTGCCACCATCAATCAGGTGCTTGACCAAGAAACCGCGCAGCTTCTCGTTGAAGAGGCGGGACACAAGGTCAAGCTCGTGCAGGAGGATGACATTGAGCGAGAGCTCGACGGCCTGATAGAGGTCGAGGGCATATCGGTGCAGCGCTCGCCGGTGGTCACCGTGATGGGTCATGTTGATCACGGCAAGACGTCACTGCTTGATCGAATTCGCAACACGAGAGTGGCCGCTGGTGAGGCTGGCGGCATCACTCAGCATATTGGCGCATATCGCGTCGAAACCGACCATGGTGCGATCACCTTTATCGACACGCCTGGACATGCCGCCTTCTCATCGATGCGCGCGCGCGGCGCCGGTGTCACCGACATCGTCGTGCTGGTGGTGGCCGCTGACGATGGCGTCATGCCGCAAACCGAAGAAGCCGTGCAGCACGCGCAGGCTGCCCAGGTGCCGGTGGTGGTCGCCATCAACAAGATGGATTTGGAAGGCGCAAACCCTGATCAGGTCAGGAACGAGTTGGCCAGCCGCGGGCTGGCGCCGGAGGAATGGGGTGGCGACACGCAATATGTGCAGGTCTCGGCTGCCACCGGGGAGGGCATCGACAGTCTGCTTGAAGCCATTTTGCTGCGCGCTGAAGTGCTTGAACTGAAAGCGGTGGAAGATGCGCCGGCGCGCGGCTCGGTGGTGGAATCGCGTCTTGAACGTGGGCGCGGGCCGGTGGCGACGCTGCTTGTCAGGAACGGCCGCATGCGACGCGGCGATATCGTCATCGCTGGGCAGTGCACCGGGCGCGTTCGTCAGCTTGTGGACGACCGCGCGCAGACTGTGGCAGTCGCCGGTCCTTCAATGCCGGTTGAAGTGCTCGGGTTGTCCGGCACACCAGAGGCGGGCGTGGATTTTCTCGTCGTGGAGAACGAGCGCAGGGCACGCGAGATTGCTGAATTTCGACTGAAGCGAACGGCGGAGCAGCGTGCTGCCCGTCAACAGGCGGCGCGCATGGATGTCCTGTCCAATTTGAAGGCTGGCGAGCGGGCGCTGCTCGGCGTGCTCGTCAAGGCGGATGTGCGCGGTTCGCTAGAGGCCGTGCTCGGCGCGCTCAATCAACTCGGCAATGACGAAGTCGGTGTCAAGATCATTGGCAGCGGCGTGGGTGCCGTCAATGAATCGGATATTACGCTCGCGATGGCGTCAAACGCCGTGATCCTCGGATTCAATGTCAAGCTTGAGGCGCGGGCCAAATCGATCAAGGAGCGGGAAGACGTCGAGGTTCTCTACTTCTCAGTGATCTACGAGCTCGTCGATGAGGTGCGCGGTATGCTCTCCAAGCTGCTTGCGCCTGAGGTCAAGGAATCGGTGCTTGGCACCGCCGAAGTGCGGGAAGTCTACGAGTCGCCGAAATTTGGCCAGATTGCCGGCTGTTTGGTCGTCGAAGGCTCGGTCATGCGAAACAAGCCTGTACGCTTGCGCAGAGATGATCAAATCGTCGTCAGCAGTCAGCTCAATTCGCTGCGCCGCTTCAAGGAGGATGTGGCGGAAGTGCCGAGCGGTACGGAATGTGGCATCGGCGTGATGGACTTCAAGGACATACAGATTGGCGATCTCATCGAAGTCTATGAAGAAGTCGCGGTTGCGCGCGAACTCTAGAGTATGTCAGGCCAAGCGCGAAACGAAAGGATTGCAGGCGAGCTCAAGCGTGAGCTCGCGGACATCCTATGCCGCGAGACGGCAGATGTGCGCTTGCAACTCTTGAGTATCAGCCATGTGCGTGTCAGTCGTGACCTTTCCGTCGCCGATGTCTACGTCGTGTCGCTGAAGGCGGACACCGCGGCGCTCCGCGAGAAGCTCATCCACGCGCTCGCGAGCGCAGCGGGATTCTTTCGCAAAAGCCTGTCGTCGCGCACGCACTGGCAAAAGACGCCCTACTTGCGCTTTCACTACGACGACTTGCCGGAGTCCGGCCCCCGGCTCGAATCGCTGATCGATTCGGTGGCGCCTCGGGAAGCGCGTGCGGCAGCGGGCACCCTGTCATGAGCTCGGGCGGAAGAAGACGCCGCGGCAAAGCGATCTCTGGCGTGCTCGTGCTCGACAAGCCGCTCGGCTGGACATCCGGGCTTGCCGTGTCGCGCATCAAGCGCCTCTTTGATGCGAGAAAAGTCGGACACACGGGCAGCCTTGATCAACTCGCCACCGGCGTGTTGCCGCTGTGCTTCGGCGAGGCCACCAAGCTGTCAGGCTTTCTGCTTGATTCGGACAAGCACTATGAAGTGCGTATCCGACTCGGTGTGCGCACCGACAGCGGCGATGCCGAAGGCAAGGTACTGCGAAGCGTCGCGCTTGATGCCTTCTCCATTGACGAAGCGAAGATCGACGCGGCGCTCGATCAGTTTCGTGGCCCAATTGATCAGGTGCCGCCCATGTATTCGGCAGTCAAGCGTGAAGGACAGCCGCTCTACAAGCTCGCCCGCAAAGGCATCGAAGTGGAGCGCGAGCCGCGCCCCGTCGAGATATTCCGCAACGAGATCACCCACTTCGACGGGCAGGATGTCTCACTTCGCATCGAATGCAGCAAAGGCACGTATATCCGAACCATCGCCGACGACCTTGGCGAATTGCTCGGCTGCGGCGCGCATGTAATCGAGCTGCGCCGCACCAAGGCCGGGCCATTCGGCATCGCCGAGTGTGTGCTGTTCGACGACCTCAAAGCGCGGAAAGCCGAAGGCGCGGAGATGCTCCTGCGAGAAATCAGGCCGAGCGCATGCGCGGTGCAAGCCTTTCCGCGCGTAGACCTGACGAACGCTGGCCTTTGGCACGTCCGTCATGGACAGCCGGTGATGGTGCCGCGCGCGCCGTCGGAAGGCTGGGTGCGCCTACACGAGGACGGTTTGGGGGATAATGGCTTTGTCGGCGTAGGCGAAGTGCTCGATGACGGTCGCATCGCACCGCGCCGCATGATTGCGGGTGGCCCCGCATCATGAAGGAATCCCTGTCTATTGCTGCACCCATAAGCGGCTTGGCAGGTGAATTTTATCAATCACGTCTTTCACTGATCGAAGGACATATGGGAGTAGAACAACATGGCAATTGACGCCACACAAAAGGCGGAGGTCATCAAGGATTTTGCCCGCAGCGAGGGCGACACCGGATCTCCAGAAGTACAAATCGCGATCTACACAGCGCAAATCAACGCGCTGCAGGATCACTTCAAGGCCCATAAAAAGGATCATCACTCAAGAGTGGGCCTGATCCGCATGGTCAATCGGCGTCGCAAGCTGCTCGATTACCTGCGCGGCAAGGACATCGCACGCTATCGCGAAGTCATCAAGCGCCTCGGACTGCGCCGTTAGGACTCTGCTCAGACACTCCCAAAAAGGAGTCAAATCTGCGAAGCAGATGCGTCGAACGCAGTCCGTAAGATACCAACGCACAATGAATCACAACAAAACCAACAGAAGGAGATCATTTTGAAAGCCTCTAGAGTCCGTTTCCCGTTCGGGAGCGGTGAAGTCACCCTTGAGACCGGGCGCATTGCGCGCCAAGCCGACGGTGCGGTGCTCGCATCGCTCGGCGACACGGTCGTTCTATGCACCGTCGTCGCGTCCAAATCGCCGCGCCCCGGTGTCAATTTCTTGCCGCTGACGGTCAATTATCAAGAGAAGACCTATGCGGCGGGGCGTATTCCCGGCAGTTTCTTTCGCCGTGAAGGCCGTCCGACCGAGAAGGAAACGCTGACATCGCGGCTCATCGACCGTCCGATTCGTCCGTTGTTTCCGAAGGGATTTCGTCACGATGTGCAGGTGGTCTGCACCGTCATTTCGTCGGATAAGGAAACCAACCCGGACATTCCTGCCCTACTTGGCTCGTCTGCTGCCCTCAAGCTCTCGGGCATTCCTTTTCAGGCGCCAATCGGCGCCGCGCGCGTGGGTCTCGCAGACGACGCCTATCTATTGAATCCAACCTACAGCCAATTGCAGGACTCGATGCTCGACATGGTCGTCGCGGGCACGAGCGAAGGCGTGCTGATGGTCGAATCGGAAGCGCTCGAATTGCCAGAAGATGTCATGCTCGGTGGCGTGCTCTATGCGCACGGCGAGATGCAGGTCGCGATTCGCGCCATTGAAGCGCTTGGCAAGCAGTGCGGCAAGCCGTCCTGGGAGCTGCCGCCGCCAGAAGACAACTCGGCGCTCGAAGCGCGCGTGGCTGAGCTATGCACAGACTCGCTTGGCGAGGCCTACCAGATCACCGAGAAGCAGAAGCGCCAAGAGCGCGTGCGCGAGATTCGCCAAACGCTCGCTGAGTCGCTTGCGGATGACGAGTCCTTCGATGCCGATGACGAAGGCGTGGCGAGCGCCTTTTCGGGACTCGAAAAGAAAACCGTGCGAGACCGGCTGCTGTCGGGCGCGCCGCGCATTGACGGACGCGACCTTGAGACAGTACGGCCAATTCACGTCGAAGTCGGCTGGCTGCCAAAAACGCACGGCTCGGCGCTGTTCACGCGCGGCGAAACGCAAGCCATGGTGGCGGCCACGCTCGGCTCGTTGCGCGATGCGGCTCTGATCGACGCGCTCGAAGAGACCACCAAGGACACCTTCCTGCTGCACTACAACTTTCCGCCCTACAGCGTCGGCGAGACCGGCATGATGACCGGCCCAAAGCGCCGTGAAATCGGTCATGGCCGACTTGCCAAGCGGGCGCTCATCGCAGTCATGCCGAAGGAGAAGGATTTTCCGTACACCATTCGCCTCGTCTCGGACATTACCGAATCCAACGGGTCGAGCTCGATGGCCACTGTCTGCGGATCGTCGCTTGCGCTCATGGATGCTGGCATTCCCTTGACTCGTCCGGTCGCCGGGGTCGCCATGGGCCTCGTCAAGGACGGCAACAGGTTCGCTGTGCTCACCGACATCCTTGGCGATGAAGATCACTTGGGCGACATGGACTTCAAGGTGGCGGGCACCGAGGAAGGCGTGACCGCACTGCAGATGGACATCAAGATCGATGGCATCACCGAAGAGATCATGGAGGCGGCGCTCGGCCAGGCCTTGAGCGCGCGCGTGCACATCCTTGGCGAGATGAACAAGGTGCTCGGCGAATCGCGTCCTGAGATCAATGAAAACGCGCCTTCGCTGACGCTGATCAAGGTACACCCAGACAAGATTCGCGACATTATCGGCAAAGGTGGTGCGACTATTCGCGGCATCGTTGAGGAAACTGGCGCCGAGATCGACATCGATGATGATGGCACGGTGCGCATCTATGCCGACAGCAAGGATGCGCGTGAGCTCGCCATCAATCGCGTCAATGAAGTGTCTGCGGACGCGGAAGTCGGCAAGGTCTATTCCGGCAAGGTCAATAAGATCGTCGAGTTCGGCGCCTTTGTGAATATTCTCCCCGGCAAAGACGGCTTGGTGCATATTTCGCAGATTGCCGACAAGCGCGTCGAAAAAGTGACCGACTATCTTGAGGAAGGGCAGCAGGTGGACGTGCTTGTGACCGAAATCGATTCGCGTGGACGCATCAAGCTCAGCATGAAGGATCTGCCCGAAGAGGCATGACTCTCTCGCGTGCGAGGCGGGCGCGGCTCGCCTCGCATCCGTCGCAGCATGCGATACTGCGAGCCATGCGCTATTTCAACACCACCGGTCCTGTGCGCGCGGCGGAGCACTACTGTATTCCGCCGCTTGAGCGCGTTGACTTGGATGACCTGCTGCGCCTGATCGGAGAGCAGCGCTATTTTGTGCTGCACGCGCCGAGGCAGACAGGCAAGACATCCATGCTGCTTGCACTGCGTGACCTCCTGAACAAGGAAGATCGGTACCGCTGCCTGTATGTCAATGTCGAACTTGCGCAAGCGTCGCGCGAGAACATAGAGGAAGCCATGCGCGCCGTGCTTTCGAGCCTCGGAAGCCAAGTGCGCATGACCTTCAATGACGAGGCGTTTGGCAAAATGTGGCCTGCGAGTCTGGAGACATCCGGACCATCAGGTGCGCTCGCCGAGTCGCTCATGATGTTGAGTCAACGGGACACGAAGCCATTGGTGCTTCTTATCGATGAGATCGACGCGCTCGTAGGCGATTCGCTGCTCGCCGTACTGCGCCAGTTGCGAGCCGGCTATCCGGATCGCCCCGACGGTTTTCCGCAAAGCGTTGTGCTATGCGGTGTGCGCGATGTGCGCGATTACCGCATACATGCCGGTTCCGGGAAGGAAGTGATCGCCGGTGGCAGTCCATTCAACATCAAGGCGGAGTCGCTGCGCGTGGGCGATTTCTCCGAGAGCAATGTGCGCGCCTTGCTCGCGCAGCACAGCGAAGAATGTGGGCAAGCATTCTCTGACGAAGCCTTGGATCTGATTTGGAGCCAGACACGCGGGCAACCGTGGCTGGTGAATGCGCTCGCCTACGAGGCGTGCTTTCGCAGCAAGTCCGGTCGCGACCGCAATCGAGTGATCGATGCCGATGCGATTCATGCCGCGCGCGAGCAGATCGTTGTGCGGCGAGAAGCCCATCTTGACCAGCTCGCGGAGAAACTCCGCGAAGATCGTGTGCGCCGCGTCATCGAACCGATCTTAAGCGGCACGGAAACGAGCGCATTTTCGGACCGGGATCTTGAATATGTGCGCGACCTCGGACTGGTTGCAGCAAACTCGCCGCTGCGCATCGCCAACCCGGTGTACGCAGAGGTCGTGCCGCGCGTGATGACCTACGCCGTGCAAGAAGGGCTTGTACAGGACACTGCGTGGTACGTCGATGCCGAAGGCGGGCTTGAGGTAGAGAAACTGCTCGCCGCGTTCCAATCGTTTTTCCGTGAGCATTCCGAACATTGGGTCGGACGATTCGACTACCGTGAAGCGGGTCCGCAATTGCTGCTGCAAGCGTTTCTGCAGCGCGTGGTGAACGGCGGTGGGCGCATTGATCGCGAGTATGGCCTTGGGCGCGGACGCACCGACCTGCTCATCGTCTGGCCGCAAGGCGAACGTGCGAAAAGGTGGGTCGTGGAGTGCAAGCTGGTAAATGAGGGCAAGGGGCTCGAATCAACGATTGCGGGAGGTGTTGGTCAGACGCTTGAATATCTCGACCGAGTAGGCGGCGAGTGCGGACATCTCGTGGTGTTTGATCGCAGGCCGCAACGAAGCTGGGGCGAGAAGATTTTTCGCCGCGAAGAGCGTGTGGGCGATCAGCAGGTTGTTGTCTGGGGCATGTGAGGCCGACTGGCCTATTCGGTGTCGTCTGGCACTGCGCCGCTCTTCTGCGGTTCGCCCAACGCGCCGAGCGCGCTTGCGCGCCGATCTCGGTGCCGTCGAGCGAGTTCGCGCATATCGGTCGTCTCGTCGGTTTCATCGACGATTTCCAATCCGAGCAGGGTCTCGATGACATCCTCCATGGTGACGATGCCCGCCAAGCCGCCAAAGTCGTCCATGACGACCGCAAGGTGCTCCTGCCGCGCGCGCAGCGTCTCGAACAAGCCGGTGATGGGATAGGTTTCGCCGACTGTGACGATCTCACGCCGTAGATTGACGATGGGTTCATCGCCGCGCCCGTCGAGCAGGCCAGCTAGCACATCATCCTTCAGCATATAGCCGGTGACATGATCGATCGAATCAAGAAACAGGGGAATGCGCGAAAACCACTGATGCTGGGTTTTGGCGTTTTGGTAGTAGTCGCTGATGCGCTGGTACTCCGGCGCGAGGCTGACAACCGTTCGCGGCGTCATGACATCCCGCGCTTGAATCGACTGGAAACGCACCATATGTCCAATCATTTCGCTTTCGCCAGCTTCGAACACGCCTTCTTCAGCGCCGAGTTCCGCCATCGCCACGAGGTCTGTTCGATGCATGGCAGGCTGCGGCGATTCGGTCTTGATTCGCTTGGTGAAGAGCTCGCTCATCCACACAAATGGCGCGAGCAGAAATGTCAGCACGCGCAGTGAATGCACGGTGAAGGTGACGAAATGACGCCAATAGATGGCGCCGATGGTCTTTGGCACGATTTCGGAAAACACGAGAATAGCGAGCGTCATGATTGCAGGGATGGCGAGCCTCGTGACCCACGGGTTTGCATCCGCCCAGATCGCGGTGGCCTCCTGTCCAACGCCGATGGCGCCGACGGTGTGGGCGATGGTGTTGAGTGTCAAAATCGCTGCGAGCGGTCGGTCGATGTGGGTTTTGAAGTCCTCAAGATACTTGCCAACGCGGGTGCCATTCTGCGGTGCTGAGCGTGCGTGGCTCGGCGGCACACTCAAGAGGACCGCCTCCCACAACGAGCAGAGGAAAGAAAAACAAAGCGCCAGGAAGAAAAACGTGGCGAGCAGAAAATACATCGAGTGCGGTCAGGTTCCACCCATGCGCATGCAGATGTGAGAGTACACCAGATAGGCGGTTTCGGCTATTCGGAGAGTTGTCCAATGCGACATGATGCTGAACGGGAGGGCTGAATCCGAGGCGAAGTGATGCTGAACACGCCGTTCCGAATTGGCCGCCGTCACTTGGAACGATATTCAAGTTCAACCCGATCACTCTGGCCGGGTTATCGTGGCCAAATCGAAAACCGATCAAACCGGAGAGGCCGCGAGCGGTTTATCAGTTCAGAACCCTCACCATAATGCGGCAGCCGACCGCCGAACGTGATCCACCCGCTCCGGCACGGTGCGGCTCTTTCCTGAATGTGTGGTGCCGTTGCCCGCACTGGCCTTGGGCCTGATTGGTAGGAAACGCTGGGATTACATTTCCGCCGGCAACCGCGGGTTGCCCGCAATTCATACTCGGGCTTGTCGCGTCCACTATCCGCCCGGCGCTCTTGGGTCTCAACTCAACGGGAAGCTCCGTCCCGGCCACAGCGTTCGCAAGCCGCCCCTTGGCGGAAACGCACTGGCTTCCCCTGTCAAGCCGCATGTCTCCGAAATGCAGAAATCTCCCGCTGCAACTCCTGACGCTCCGCCGGTCGGCTGCGCCCCGCGATGTGCCCTGGGGACCACCACTGACTCTAGGGAAGGACTTGTCTGATTGAATTATGCTGTGGGCGACCCCGGTTCGGGGCGCCCACAGCATAATTCAATCAGACAAGTCCTTCCCTAGGAGTGCTGCCATCGGTAGGATCAACGCCGGAATCGTGTTTGCCGCGCTCGCGCCGAATACTCGAAGGGCATACGAAACCAACTTGACGGCTTTCGCGGCGTGGATCGGCAATGAGCAACCAACCGACCCGAAACTGGCCGAATACCTGCAATGCGCTTTTGATTGCGGTAAAAGCCCCGCCAGCTCGAGCATGATTGCCGCCTCGGTTCAATGGCTATTCACCTCAACCGATCAACCCTCACCAGTACAAGCGGTGCAAAGCCAAGATCAAGAAACTGTCCGAAGCTGGCGCGGATCGCGGGCGCGGTCAAGCCAAGCCCCTCACCTATGACCATGCGGTTTCCATGCTCACCATAGGCAACCCGCTTGACAAGGCCATCGTAGCCCTTGCGAAACAAGCCGGCATATCCCACAGGCTTGCCGCTCATTCTGGCCGGGTTGGACTGGCAAGCGATTAACCGCCCGCGGTGCTTCCACAACCGAGGGCATGTTGGCCGGAAACTGGAAGACCGCCCGCATGGTTGCTCACTACTCCGCCGGTGCGAAAGCGCAAAGAGGCGCGGTAGCCAAGTTTCTCTAAACTCGCAATAGGGGCGTTCTATGCGCCTCTAACAACCATGAACAAGGGCGGTCACTGTGCCGCCCTTGTTTGGTTGGGGTTGGTTGCGTTCATTGCAATAACGAATCTGTTTTGAGGGACGATCCGAAGAC
>JAPOTJ010000016.1 GCA_026709225.1 Gammaproteobacteria bacterium
GGCAATATGCCCGATATTCCCTGCGGGCCGCGCCTTGCATCTGGGCGCTTGTGGGCGCGCTATTCAAGGATGATTCTCAACCTGAATGAGCCGAACGCGCCCGGCGCACCGCTGATCGGCCATCACGAGACATCCGGGCATGTCAGCAACTATGAGCGCCAACTCTCCGATGCCTTTTCACTCTACGGGCATCTGGGCGTGACCATGGTCAAGACCGGCTACGTGGCGGACACGCGCAGGCTCAAACGCAATGATGAGCGCGGTGTCGAGCACTTCGAATATCACGACGGTCAATTCGCCGTTGGGCATCACTTGCGTGTGTCACGTCTGCGAGTCCGCGAACATCAATCAAGCACAGTTTGATCGACTCGAGCACCATGTTGCGTTGGACAACTCTCGCTCTTGAGTAATTCTACTCGGTTGAGTAACATCGCCTGCCCCATGCGATCACCATGCAATTGGTGTGCAGTATGAGTGCTACATTCAATCATGAGATATTGGCGTTGCACATCTGCCTGATAAGAAGTCTGAGGTGCGCGAAATACGTGATTGCGCTTCTGCTCGCCCCCCTTGCGAGCGCCAATCCGCTGTTTCAGGAAACACGCGCGTTTCTTGACAGGGCTGAACGCGAAACGCTCTATGCAGATGCGCATGTGCTGCGCAGCCGACTCGCCGTGCTGAGCGTTGATGAGATTGAACGCGATGCGTCTTTGGTCCTCAACCTGTTTCCAGATGTGGAATTGCGGGCAGGCAAGACTCAGCGGCGGAATCTCATTGTAGGCGATTCTTCGAGCGGCTCTTTTGTCTATGTTGAGCTTGAACAAGGTGGCTACGCCAGCTTCTATACAAGCGAAGAAGGCATCATCAAAGGAAGTGTATCCTCCCGCGGCGGCAGGTTTTCAATCCGCTCTCGAACTGCTGATAGCGCCGAAGCGCGGCAAGTCATTATCAGCGAAGTGATCTCGCCGGAGGCGTCGCCGCATGAAAGCCATATGATCAACGGCGCCTTCGAGACCGTCAGTCCGGCCAACACGCTCAACAATCAAGACGCTCAAGTTGAACCGGACGCTTTGAAGGTGCTGGCGTTGTACACGCCTGCCGCAGAGCGATTGCAGGGCGGGCGGGCGATTATGGAAGCGTCGATCAGGCTTGAAGTCGAAAAGATGAACCAAGCGTTCATCAACAGCGGCATCGGCCATCGACGCATTGAGGCCGAAATCGAGCGGGTTGAGTATGAAGAGGCGAGCGGCGATCTCAGGAAGGATTTGCGCGTACTTCGCTTTGATGCCGGGCATGAAGGTGATCCAGACGGCGAGCTTGATGAAGCCCACCAACTCAGGGAGCAGCACGCAGCAGACCTTGTACACTTATTCCTGGCTGGCGACTGGCAGTTCTGCGGACGGGCGCATTGGATTGGATTGGCGACGAAACGGTGGGCTGAGGAGAGTTGCGGGTCCGACGCGGGCGGCGAAGCCTGCAGAGAGAGACTCATTACTCGAAAATGGCGCGAGACCGGATTCGGCGTCACTGTCGCTGCGGATACGTGTCTGTCGGGCGATTCGTTTCAGCACGAAGTGGGACACAACCTTGGCCTGCGGCATGATCGATACACTGAGAAAGACACCCTCAGCCTCGAAGATCCGGTGAATTTTCCGTACACGCCCTACGGATTCGGCTACGTCAACCAAGACTTCAGCAGGCCGAAGTGCAGAAGGACCATCATGGCCTACAGAAACCAATGCGAGAACGAAGGATTCACTGAGTACCGCAGCCGCGTATCTGAATTGAAATTCTCGAACCCTGAGATTCATTTCGACAACGACACGGACCCATCGGGAGTGGAAGGCGATGAGCTCACCACCGCGCTCGACGGTCCGGCGAATGCCGCCAAAGCTATCGACGATGCTTGGCATATCGTTTCCAGCTTGTATATTCAAGACTGCCCCTACGCCAGCGTATTCCCAAACCTGCCTTCAAGCGTCGCGTTTTCATCGCGTGCCGATACTGAAGTGATTACCTTCTCACCGTCGGGCGAGATGCCCGAAACATGTAGGATTACTGAACTCGACCTGTCTGTCTCTTCCGCGCAAGCGTTCGTTTCTCACGCCTCGATTACGAAGGCAGAGACCGATGCCAGTGGCGAGCACACATTGCGTATCAGTGTTGCGAGAAACGATAGCTGCTCGGAGCGTTCGCATGTCTTGGAGGTTCGTGACACCTTCACCGGCGGGCTCGTGCGTCAAATCGATGTGACACAGGCTGGCCTTGCCTTCTGTGCGCTCATCAGTACTGTCACCGCTGCGCCCCGCCAAGTCACTTCGCTGGATTTTTCCAATCAAGGTGTCCACCGAATCGTGCCCGCGCTCTTTGATGAGTTCTCATCGCTTACCTATCTCAACCTCAGTCACAACAGCATTCGCTCGCTGTCGGCACATTCGTTTACAAACAACGAATCGCTGAGTGCGCTCGACGACAGCCTCAGCAAGAAAGCGCAAATCGACCTCGTCGAGCAGGACTTGGCATTCGTTCGAGGGCTTGTGAATTTAGGCATACTCGACCTCAGCCATAACCTGATCGAATCTCTCCACCCAGCTGCCTTTTCAGGGCTCGCCAATGTGCGTGAGCTTGACCTCAGCGCCAATGCCATCACTGCGCTTCCACGCGATGTGTTCGCACCGCTCGCTGCAATCGAGCTTCTTTGGCTCGACAACAACGCGCTCACTTCAATCCATTCGGAGACCTTTCAGGGACTGCCTCAATTGCGGGCGCTCTCGCTCGACAAGAATCAATTGACCAGCTTCGCGTTGGGAACGCTCGACAACTTAACGCAGCTTTAGTACCTCTGGCTGGGCCTTGATGCCATGACCACCATCCCGAGCGGCTTGTTTCGCCATCTCGCATCGCTCAGGTATCTCAATCTCAGTGTGGACGGCGCGACCACGCTTCCAGCGGGCATGTTCACCGGACTTGACAATCTGCGCTTTCTACAGGTGTCTGTAAAGTCCCTTACGAGGCTTCCGTCTGAGGTATGTCGGTTCGTCCGTGGCGTCCGGTATGTCGCTGTGAGTGGTTCTGATATCGATGCCTTGTGCGGTGCGAGTGCACAGCCGACATTGCGACGGGCTGCGCGCACCTTCCAAGACTTCTCGCAACTTTTTGTGAGCCCGCAATGGCACGCTGAACGTTTGAGAAGCGGTTTGTCCATGCGGCTCGCAGCGAGCTTCGCATTTTGACCTGCGTATTGCTGAGCACTCCTAATATAACTTATCGAAAAATTCTGTTAAAGGCAGAAATATTGACACGTTGCATGCATATAATTGCCTCGTGCCATAATCCCGCCCGTCCATTGAACGCGACGCGCCCATGCCAAGAGCCCCAAGCGATGCCAGCAAGGTCCGCGAACTGATGCGCCTGCTCGGGGAGCGCACTCAAGGCGATGGCTGCGTCTATCTTGTCGGCGGTGCAAGCGCTGTCATCATCGGCTGGCGGGATTCCACAATCGACGTGGATGTGAAATTGGACCCCGAGCCTGAGGGCATCTTCAAAGCCATCGCCGAGGCCAAGGAAACGCTCGATATGAATATCGAGCTCGCGGCGCCCGATGACTTCATTCCGCCGCTTCCCGGATGGAAAGACCGCAGCCCGTTCATTGCGAAAGTTGGGCGCGTTGAAGTTCACCACTACGATTTCTATGCCCAAGCGCTCGCGAAGGTCGAGCGCGGCCACCAGCTTGACATTGCCGATGTGCAGGCGATGATTGATCGAGGTCTTGTCGAACCGAACAAGCTTCTGCGCTTCTACCACACCATTGAAGCAGACCTGCTTCGCTATCCCGCCATCGAGCCGGATGCCTTTCGTGCCCAAGTGGAACGGTTTGTGCGCAATGCTTGATGAACGAGTCAGTTGTCTCCTTGGCGTGCTCCCTGGCGCGGAACTTGTCGCTGCGGGTATCGCAGACTTGCAAGTCGGCATCCTCAGCATTCATGCGTTACTCGTGCTCATAGGCAAAGAGCGAATGCAGCGAGCGGGGCTAGATATTCCGAGTTGTCCCGATGCGCCGGAGTGCCCCGAACATGCGCTCTACGATGCGCTCTGCGAGCAGGGTGACACAGACGCGCATTCGCGCTACAACGCTTACATCAGGCGGCTGGTCAGCTTTGAACGCGCGCTCGAGGGACGGCAGGCAGGTGGCCTCCCTTCAAAAAGATCAATACGTACGCCGCCGGTCACCGCGCGCTCTTCGGCGTCCGTGCACTTGTGCGCAGCTGCCGCAGTTCGCACGCCGTCGTCAATTACCTCACCAGAATGCGCGTCATCAATGAAGCGGGTCGCTGCGACTTCGACTTCAAGGTGCCTGCTCGTGCGCGTCCTGAAGGGTTCAAACCCTGGTTCGACTTTCGGCCGCCGAGCGAGACGCGCATTTTCTTTTGTCACCGGGCTGCACTTGACGCACGCACGGGGCGCCGCGACATCGAAGCCTTGGACGGCGGCTGCGCGTGGGGGCAGCACTTGATAGCCCTTCGCCTCGAAGACGGGCAACGCTTTCATGTGCCGTCTCGATTGCAA
The DNA here is from genome assembly GCA_026709225.1 of Gammaproteobacteria bacterium. Taxonomy (GTDB): domain Bacteria; phylum Pseudomonadota; class Gammaproteobacteria; order Pseudomonadales; family Azotimanducaceae; genus Azotimanducus; species Azotimanducus chitobiosivorans. The sequence continues at coordinate 4,567 of JAPOTJ010000016.1, forward strand.
CGCCGGGGTGCCGCATGAAAACCTGCCTTGTTGGCGGCGCGGTGCGCGACGGGCTTTTGGGGCGCGAAGTGCGCGCGCGTGGCTTCATGCATGTCGGGCATGCTTTTCCCGTGTTCCTCCATCCGCAGACCGGAGGGGAACACGCCCTAGGGAGTCATTGGCATGACGCAGCGACTGTCATTTGAAACATGCGGCGACCCGGCACATCCTGCCGTCATGCTGCTGCACGGATTCATGTCGTGCAACGCGCAATGGATGCCCAATGTCAATGCCTTGTCGCGTCGCTATTATCTGGTGATGGTCGAACTCCTCGGGCACGGCAAGTCGGTGCGATCAAGCGACCCCAGCGACTATTCGATCACCACATATACGCGAGAATTCGAGCGTATTCGAACGCAGCTCGGCATTGATGCGTGGCATCTGATCGGACAATCCTACGGCGCCGGACTCGTGCTTCACTATGCGAGCGCCCATCCCGAACAATGCCGTCGCGTTGTGGTGACCAACTCGCGTTCTGCTTTCGGACGCATCGGACGGGGCTCCCGCACTCGGCGCGCCCGGTCACCGGGCACGCAGTTTGATCCGCGGCGCCTGCCCTTTCATCCTATTCACGCCCGGCGCGTGCCTGATGCGGTCAAAACGGCGATGGTTCGAAGCGCGGACGCCATGTCTGAGACGACCATAGAACTCAGCGGAGGCCTTGCGAGCGATCTCGCCGCCTCGCACCTGCTCGCCGACCTGAGCGCCGATGTGCTCATTGTCAACGGCGTCTACGAAAAGGCGTTTCAAGCCGATATTGAAACGCTGACCGCCTGCTACAAGGACTTGAAGGTGACGCGGCTGGAGGCAGGGCACTCGGTGAATATCGAAGCCGCAGCCGCGTTCAATGACGCAGTTCTTGAATTCCTAGACAATCTCTGAAGGCAGCAAACGGGCATAATGACCTCTCATTTGATCAGGTCCATCTTCGATTCACGCTGTTTTGTTTGTTGATGTGTGGATAGGCACGGGACGAAACAGGCGTTGAATGACACAAGACCAACCTAAACGCAGAACCCAGCGCGAGCGCAGGGCGCGATCCGAACGACAAATTATCCGCGCAGCCGCAGATTTGTTCGCCGAACAAGGCTTTCTGCGCACGACCTTGAATCAGATCGGCTCGGCCGCTGGTTACACTGGCGGCTTGGTCAGCCATCGGTTCGGTAGCAAGGAAGGTCTACTGCAAGCTGTCGTCGAGCAGATGGGCAGCCGCTTTCGGGACGAGCAGCTGAATGAAGCCCTGCACGCCGCGCGCGCCGTGGAGTCCCTTGAGCGCTTGATCGAGGTGTACCTCAATGAGGTGGTTGTTCGGGAGAAGCGCATACGCACGCTGTACGTGGTGGTGGGCGCGGCGCTTGCCGCCGTTCCCGAGATTCGGGATGGGGTCAAAGCGCTCAATGAAGCCGCCCGTGAAATGCTCGTCAACCTGATCGAGCGAGGCCAGCAAGAAAGCGTTTTTCGCAAGGACGTCGATGCCAAAGACGCGGCATGTGCCGCGCTCGGCATATTGCGCGGCGTTGTCATGCAGTACCTCGCTGACTCGGATGCCGTTGACCTGTCGGCGCAATCGCCGCTTATCAAGGATATGGTGATTCGAGGGCTGAGTTAGACCCTAGTACTCCATCAAACTAATAATGCCGGATCAGTGGCGACAGGCAGGTTCCGTGCAAGGCGCGTCGCGCAGGGAATACCCCGCCGTATTTCCAAGCGGCGCAACGCCGCACGGGGCCAGCGCGCGCGCCACCCGGAGGGCGCGCCCACAAGCGCCCATCGGCATTCTTGCGAGGGTGCCCCTCGCGCCTTTTGGCTGAGGGCTCCGTTGCGGCCCTTGGAAATACGGCCAGGTATTCTCTGCGGGCCGCGCCTTGCATCTGCGCGCTTGCGGGTGCGCTGATCCGGCATTATTAGTTTGATGGAGTACTACTTCTTACGGTCGAGAAACGCCTCAATCAAGCGGCGATGCTCTGCAGACTGGGAAAGGGGCGTGTTGCTGAGACGCTCAATCTGCCTTGCGGTGGCTCGGTCCACATCTTCAATGGCATCGATTGCCACCTTTCCGGCGCCGACCACTTCCTGCGGCATTGACTTCAGTGTCTGCGCAAACGCCGTGTACGCCTGCTCGAACGCATCGTCCGCGTACAGCTCATGCACCAGCCCGACCCGCAGGGCGCGTTTGGCACTGATCGTTTGGTCGGCCATGACCAGCCATTTGGTTTCCGCCGAGCCAACGAGTCTGGTCAGCCGGCTCATGCCTCCGCTGCCGGGCAATACACCGATGCTCGTCTCCGGCAGGCCGAACCGCGCGCTTGTCGCCGCCAAGCGAAAGTCACAAGACAAAGCCATTTCCAAAGCCCCGCCGAGGCAGGGGCCTTGAATGGCGGAGACAATCGGCTTTTCAATCGCTTCAATCTCGTCAAACAGAAGGTGTATGTCGCGCCGATACCAGTTTCGAAAACTGACGCCGCTTGTCGTCTTCGGCGCCAGCCCTTCGCCCAAATCGAGTCCGGCCGAATAATAGCGACCAGTCGCACGAAGCAGCAGAACGCGGAGCGCGTCGTCGTCACGAAAACGGTCGACAGCCTGCGACAACGTCTTCAGCATGGCAAACGTGATGGCGTTGTATTTTTCCGGACGGTTGAACGTGATGACGAGGATGCCGTCCTTCGCGTCCTGCAGGAGGGCTGATTCACTCATGCGGTCTTTCGTTCGGTGGATGCGCCTGCACGGCAGTATATAACGCCGCGTGAAGCGCTCCCACATGCAGCCAATACGAGATGTTGAAGAAGCGTGTCGCACGGCCGGATGTTGCCGGCAACACGAAGACGCGCACGCCTTCGAACCCGCGGGCCTCGCCGTAGTCAATCGTTCGCACGCCGAAGAACGCGCTCGCTGGGCGCTTGCCGTTGAACGCGAGCAGCTTTGGCTTCACGGCGCAGACACGTTTCGCAAGACCTTCGACATCATACGCCGCTGCGCTCAGTTCATCGTCGTTGCCGAACTCGTGTTTGGCAAGGTCGGTCAGACCAACGCCGAAGTCAGGCAAACTCGGATACTCTTCGGGACTGAGCTGACGGTCGGTGAAGCCCGCCTCAAAGAGGCTTCGCCAGAATCGATTGCCAGGATGCGCATAGTAGGCGCCTTGACGAGCCGATGCTTTGCCCGGTGCCGACCCGCAAATCACTGTCGTCAGTCCCGCTTGCAGAACATCCGGCAGCACATGCGCACGAGTCATTGCAGCGCAGTCTCGGCAGCGCGAGCGATGGCGAGCAATTGACGGTCACCCATGGTCTCACCCATCAGTGTCAATCCGACTGGCAGGCTTGAGGCTCCGGGAATAGGCAGCGTGATAGCCGGGCGGTCGAGCATGTTGGCGACACCCGGATTGCGCAGCATGGCGAGGTTCGTGCGCACATAGGCGTCTTCTTCGCGAAGCGAGTCGATGCTCGGCGCGGTCATGACGACAGTCGGAGTCACGATGAAGTCAACGAAAAGGCTTTCTTGGTCGGCGCGCTCGATCATGCGCTGCCGCAGACGTATCTTCACAAGGTAGGCGGCCTCGTCGGACGGCTCTCCAAGGAGAATGCGCGATGCGACGCGCGGATCGTATTCGTCGCGCCGCGTCTCAAGGCGCGGCCGGTGCCATAGATACGCCTCGTACTTTGTCAATCCACCGTCGGCGACAAGCTCCGACATGGCGTCAAGACTAGAAAGCCGCAAGTCCACGATTCTGAGACCTGCATCTTCAAGCCGACGAAGACCGAGTTCGTAGGCGGCTGCGACATCGGCCGCAAGGCCGTCTTCGACGTAGTTCACAAGCCTGCCAGCCGTGAGGCCCGATAAGTCGATAGGCGCCGGTGCGCTGATTTCGCGTTCGCCAGCGAGCACGGCATCAACAAGTGCGCAGCAACTGACGCTTTGACCAATCGGCCCTACTGAATCCAGGCTCGTGGACAAAGGAACGAGACCGGTCTTCGGCACACGGCGCGCAGTCGGCTTGAATCCGACAAGTCCGCAGAGCGCCGCCGGAATTCTGCAAGAGCCGCTGGTATCCGTGCCGATGGCAACGGCCGCCATGCCGTCAGTCACCGAAACCGCAGCGCCTGAAGATGAGCCGCCGGGGATTCTGCCGACCTCGCGGTCATATGGGTTCTTCGGCGTGCCGTAGTGCGGATTCAAACCAAGTCCGGAATAGGCGAACTCCGTCATATTGGAGGTGCCGACGATCACCATTCCAGCAGCTTTCAAGCGCGCAACCACCTCGCTGTCCGTCGTAGCAGGCGGTGAATTGCGTAATACCACCGAACCAGCGGTGGTCACCTGCCCAGCGATGTCGAATAGATCCTTGACTGAAACAGGCATGCCCGTCAGCGGTGTGCCGCGTCCTGCCTGGAGTTCACGATCCGCCTCAAAGGCATCTTCAATGAGGTGAGGGTTTCGTCGAATGAAGGTGCGAGAACCTTCGGAGTGTGGCGCGTCAATGCGTTCAAGGCTTGTGGTCGCGACATCAACCGCTCGCGTTTCACCCCGATTGAGCGCCGCGCAAAGCGCCGCGAGCGTCACTGAACGATCTTAGTCGGATTGCCAGGACGCGGCTCGCCGAACGGATAGTCGCCGTTGATCAGACGCAGCGTCTCTTCCGCGTAGCTGCGGATTTCGCTCGTTCTAGCGAGTTCCTTATAGGTCATGCCGGGCTCGGCGTAGATGATCTTGATTCGCGGCCGGCCTAGATGGGCGAGGTCCGATTCGGTTAATCGGCGAACCGACTCAATAGTGCGCCGAAAATCGGCTGCAAACGCCTCGCGATCGCCAGCAGATCCAGCTTGACCTTCAAACACAAGCACTGTTTCGCCGATATAGGCGACGCCGAGCATGATGGCTTTGGCGTCGCTGTCCGCAGTGGACATGTGCGCGATGTACGCCTTGACGGTGTTGGTTTCGACGGACGCGCCTGACGTCTCGTCCTCGCGACCAAGCACTTTCTTGATGTAGTCGCGCGGACGCACGCGCTCACTGAACCTGCCTTGCGTCAGGTTGATGTGGCCAACCGATGCCCCTCCGGGCGCCTGCGCCGATGTCTTGCTGCTCGCACTGCCGACGTTCCAGCCTTGCGGGAACTCCACCGCCATTCTCAAGCGTCCATTCACCCACAGGTTGTCCACCACCGTGCCTTCTGCCTGATGGTCGCCATAGACCATGCCATCGATCATTTCAAGAAAATCGCCGACGGTTTCGCTTTGCTCCCACTGATACTCACCCTCGGCTTGCGCAATCGCATAGTGCAGACGACGATCATTCTTGGGATGCGTTGAGAAGACACCATGGTGCGAGCGAGGCCGTTTCGACACCTTGGCGCTGAACATGCTCTGATCCTTGAGAAGCGAAAGCATTTCAAGATGCGCGTGCGGCGAGTAGCCCGCCCTTGCGAGATAGACCGCGCCGTAGGCATCAGCTTCGAGTTCCATCTCACGCCCGTAGCCGGAAATATAGTGCGCCATCGCGGTTTGCGAGGCGCTGTAGAGCGCGCCGCTGCCGGTGAGCACGCCAGCCACGAAGCCAGCGATGTTGCCAAGTCCGGCGCGCGTGCTGCGACGCGCCGAGTGACGTTTAGTGACATGCGCGATTTCATGCCCGATCACCGCGGCGAGCTGGTCTTCGTTCTGCATATGAGCGATCAAGCCAGCGTGCAGGAAGATATAGCCGTCGGGCAGCGCGAAGGCGTTGACGCTTGATTCGTCGAGCACCGTGAACTTGTAGGTGCGACCCTTGTGTTCCGTGTACGCGAGCAGTTTTTCGCCAAGCCGCTGCACATACTGCTGCCATGCTTCGTCAGCGTAGATCGCCTGATTCTCTTCAAATTCCCGGTACATCTCCTCGCCGGGCCCGGCCACAATTGACGTGGCGAGCATCATGCCGACGAGCGGCACCCACGCTATCCGAATCAGGCGAAGCATCGCCATCAAACGTGTGTCCGATTTCTTGAAGGGCTTTGTAGTGTACGACAAGCGCCCGCGTTGTTGGCGCAGGCTCCTAGCTCGCGGCAGCGCCGAGCCCTGCAAAGCGACGGTTAAAGCGTTCCACGCGCCCGCCGGAATCCACGATCTTCTGCTTGCCAGTGTAGAACGGATGGCAGGCCGAGCACACGTCGAGATGCAAATCGACACCAAGCGTCGAGCGCGTCTTGAAAACGTTTCCGCAACTACAGGTGGCGGTGACTTCCGTATAGGCTGGATGGATGTCGGCCTTCATGGGGCTAGGATTGGGTTGTCAGCGGATTCGGGCTGCGCAGTCTAACAGTTTTTGGAGCACGGGTACTCCATAGCACTGAGCGCTAGGGAGACTCTGAATAACAGAGTCTCCCGTGCGGCACATGGATGTGCCGCCGCATTCAGTGCCATAAGGCATTGAATGCGCGAGCAAAACAGAATCACAATTCTGTTTTGCGAGTCTGAACAAGTCCAAGGATGGACTTGTTCAGAGAATACCTAGCGGAGCTGCGGGTAAGGAATCAGCACAGATTCCCTGTCTTTCTTGGAAGGCTTGTGTGCTTTGAGCTCATGCGACTTCCAAATCTTTGGCCTCGGTAGGCCAAGTAGCCCGTAGAGCGCAAGCGTGTCCTTGGCTGACATCGGCCGGAATTGTCCTGCGCGCAGGCCGGAGGGAAGGATGATCGGCCCAAAGCGAACGCGCTTCAAGCGGCTCACGCGCGCGCCGACCGCGTCGAACATGCGCCGCACCTGCCGGTTGCGCCCTTCCATGAGGACAAGGTGATACCAGTAGTTGCTGGGGCCTCCCCGAAAAAAGCGCAGGTCCGAAAAGCCCACCGTCTCTCCCGTATCGATCTGAATACCTGATCTGAGAAGCGCTTCCTGTTCTTCGGAGAGACGAATATCGAGCCGCACGGCATATTCGCGGTCAAGACCCGTCGACGGGTGCATCATGCGATTGGCGAATTCACCATCGTTGCTTACAAGCAGCAGGCCGCTGGTGCTCACATCGAGTCGCCCGATCGATATCCAGCGACCCTGACGCAGGCTCGGCAGCCCATCGAAACAGGTGGGACGCCCCTCGTTATCCTTGCGCGTGCAGATGACCCCTGCGCGCTTATTGAGAATCAGCACGCGCACAGGCGGTGATTGACGCTTCGCCACCGCCTTGCCGTCGAGCAGGATGCGCTCGCTGCCATCGACACGCATGCCAAGGCGCGCGGTTTCACCGTCAACGCTGACCCTGCCAGCGGCAATCCAGCCTTCGATCGCGCGGCGCGACGCGAGGCCGAGACCGGCCATGTGTTTTTGTAGGCGCTCCATGATTGCAAGGATACAGTGCCCAACGCGGGTGTTGATTCAGCGCACTCTTCGTGTGACGGTTCGCTCTTTGACGATTTCTGCCGCTTTGCGCCCGGCAAAGAATGTACCGGCGCAAGCTATTCGAGGAGCGCCTCCTGCACCCGATCCGTCAGCAGCTCATCCGCGTCCGGTAGATCATCGAGGCTCTTCAAGCCAAAATTGTCGAGGAACGCACGCGTCGTAGCATAGAGCGCTGGGCGCCCGGGCGTTTCCTTGTGGCCGGAGACGCGAATCCAATCGCGGTCGAGCAGCGCGCGCAGAATGCTACTGCTGAGGCGAACGCCGCGGATCTGCTCGATATCGCCGCGCGTGACTGGTTGCCGCCACGCGATGACAGCGAGCGTCTCCAGGGTCGCGCGCGAGTAGGTCGGTGGTTTCTGTCCCTTCAAGCTTGAAATGAAGGGTGCGTAGTCCGTGCGTGTGACGTAGCGAAAGCCAGCGGCTGTCTCCTTGAGTTCGACGGGCCGTCCGTCGCAGGCGGCTTGCAATTCGCCGATGACCTGTGCGATTCGCTCGTTCAGCTTCGCGACGCCGCCCTCGACCTCGCCGACATCCACAATCGCGCGCCGCATCTGATCGAGACTCACCGCCTCGCCAGTGCCAATCAACATGGCTTCGACGACCGAAGCGAGCGGAAGCTTGTTCACTCGCGCCCTGCGGCGGTGACGTAGAGAGGTGCGAAAGAACCGCGCTGCACGACATTGACACGACCCAACTGCAAGAGCTGCGTGACGGCGAGAAAGGTCACAACCACACCGAGGCGCCCCTCCTGCAATTCAAAGAGCGCAACGAACGGCACGAAACGCTTGGCGGACGCCACCCGCGCAAGAATGTCGGCCATGCGCTCGCTCACCGACAGGACTTCCGGCGTCATTTCATGGTGTTCGCGGTAGCGTGCGCGCAGCAGCACATCAGAGAAAGCAGACATCAGTGCGCGCATGTCCACTTCGGGCAAGGGCCGGTTTTCGGGTGCATTGCTTTGCGCGACCGCCGGAAAGAACTCGCGTTCCAAGCGCGGCATCTCATCAAGGGTTTCAGCGGCACGTTTAATGCGTTCGAACTCGCGCAAGCGCCTGACAATTTCGGCGCGCGGGTCGTCTTCTTCATCATCGTCGGTTGCCACCAACGGCAGCAGCATGCGCGACTTGATGGCGGCGAGCGTCGCAGCCATGGCGAGATACTCGCCCGCGAGGTAAATATCGAGATGATCCATCAGGTTGATGTACTGCAGATACTGGTCGGTCACCTTGGAGACGCTGATCTCCAGGATGTCGAAATCATGCTTGCGAATGAGGTAGAGCAGCAGGTCGAGCGGCCCCTCGAACGAATCGAGAAAGACTCTGAGCGCTTCGGGCGGCACGTAGAGGTCGGTGGGGAATTCGCTCAAGCTGACGCCGCGCACGCGCGCTTGCGCTCTCTCGCGAACCTTCGTGTCCATATCCGCTACCTCCGTTTGCATGTCTTAACGACCAACGAGCCCGATGGCCGAACGCACATCCTCGAGCGTGTCCTTGGCCTCTTCGCGCGCGCGCTCTGAGCCTTCGCGCAGCACCGATTCGACAAAATCGGGATTGGCGCGGTAGGATTCGGCGGCCTCGCGGATCGGCGCCTGTTCTTGCCGCACGCTGTCGATGAGTGGCTTCTTGCAATCAATACAGCCAATAGCTGCCGTTCGACAGCCTTCCGCTGCCCAATTGCGGCACGCCTGGTCCGAATAGACACGATGCAAATCAAATACCGGGCACTTGTCCGGATCACCGGCATCGGTGCGGCGCACTCGTGCCGGGTCGGTCTTCATGGTACGCACCTTGCGCTCAATCTCGTCTTCGGCCTCGCCGAGCAAAATGGTGTTGCCGTAGGACTTCGACATCTTGCGACCATCGAGTCCGGGCAAGCTCGCCGACTCGGTCAAAAGCACCTGCGGCTCCGGCAGGATGATTCGCCCTGTGCCTTCGATATAGCCTTCGAGACGCTCGCGGTCGCCGACGGAAAGGCCGCCCTGCTCAATAAGAAGCGCACGCGCATCCTGCAGGGATTCAGCAATGCCGCGCTCCTGATAGTCGCTCATCAAGTCTTGATAGCGCTTGGCGGCGCGCCGGTCCATTTTCTTGAGCGCCGCGAGCGCATGCGCCTCAAAATCTTCTTCGCGCCCATAGATATGATTGAAGCGACGGCAGATCTGGCGTGTGAGTTCAACGTGCGCGGCCTGATCTTGACCGACCGGCACCTTGCCGCCCCGATACATGAGGATGTCGGCGGCTTGCAGCACCGGATAGCCAAGGAACCCATGCGTGGCGAGCTCGAAGTCAGTCAGTTCTTCACGCAGCTGCTTGTAGGTCGGCACGCGCTCAAGCCACGACACGGGCGTCACCATGCCAAGGAGCACCGCGAGTTCGGCGTGTTCCGGCACGCGCGACTGCACAAAGAGGGTGCATTGCGCAGGATTGAGGCCGACGGCGAGCCAATCGACAATCATGTCGAAGGTGTCGCGTTGAATGTTGCCGGAGCGCTCGTAGTGCGTGGTCAGCGCGTGCCAGTCGGCGACGAAGAAGTAGCACTCGTATTCAAGCTGCAGTTCGCGCCAGTTGAAGAGGCATCCGTGCAGATGCCCCAAATGCATGCGCCCGGTCGGTCGCATTCCAGACACCACGCGTCGCGTGGATTCTTCGCTACTCAGGCCACTGCTCAATTGACTTTCGCTTCCCGACCCGTTGGGTTTTCATCCATTTCTAGTATATCTCGTATATTGCGCCAATGTAGCACGACACCACTTCATATAGTGGTGTTCTCTGGAGTTCGCCATTTTCCACTGCGCTCGCTATCATGTGCGCATCGATTCGTGAACACACTCGGAGCCGTGCGTGAAGCAATTTGAGGACCTGTTGCCGCTAGTGGTATTCGGCGTCGCCTATTATCTCGCGGACATCTATATCGCGACCGCCGCGCTCATGGTCGCCTTCGTCCTCGCTATCGTGTGGAAGAAACTTCGAGGTGAAGAGGTCAGCAAGACGCTCAAGCTATCGCTCGCGGCAGTCCTCGTGCTCGGCGGACTGACGCTGCTGCTGCGTTCCAACGCCTTCATCCTATTCAAGCCCACGCTCGTCTGGTGGGTCATGGGCGGCGCG
>JAPOTJ010000071.1 GCA_026709225.1 Gammaproteobacteria bacterium
CTCTGCTAGACTGGGAGCGGCATTCTGGCACAATCCTTGACGAACAAACCAATGAAATCGTCTCTACCACCACGCGAAGCGCCCTTCGGGACGTCATGTGGGGCGCGCTGCCTGCGTCATTCCTCATCACGTGGGGCCTGCTACGCTTCTTCGTCACTCCTTGCCAGCGCACGCCTGATGGCCTCTGAGCTTTGCAGACTTAATCAGACCTTCCCTAGCACTCGCCGACTGAACGCAGGGTCGTCAAATTCTTCTGGCCAGCCTTCCCCTTCCTCCGAAATGCCGAGGCGTTGGCGCGCCTCTTCCAATTTCTTGAAATCAATCCCACCGCGCTGATCGCAGCGTACCAATTCTACCGCCGGCTGCCCGTGCCGCGTAATGACCACTCGCTCGCCGTTTCGAGCTGCCGCAATCAATGCTGAGAGGTGCGCTTTTGCCTCGCGTATGGCTAATTCCATAATAGTCCCCTACGATATCCACCCTTGGACTGGAAGAACTGGTTCAAGATTGTGTTCGAATGTATGTTCGTTATTTCGAGACTATAAGGTGACCACAATTTGGATGTCAACATCAGCTTTCATTTCTCCGCCACTGCGACAAATCCGACACCAAACGCTCGTAGCCAAACGCCGCCTTGCCCTTTCGGTAGATCGGGCACACTCAAGTGCCTTGACATGCTTTCCAGGCCCCACTGAATTTCAGCTTCCGTGATATCTTCCTGCCACACGTAGCCAAGGTCGCTGATGTCGGAACGCTGGAAATGCGCATTGATTTTTATGGTGGGCAAGCCGTCACGAGCCTGCCCATTGAGCACCGCGAGAGAACTGCCTTCTCGGGCTGGATTGGTGCCGTTGCTACCAAATTATCGGCGCAGGATAGCGCGCGATGTAGGTGTCTGGGGTGACGATCATCAATCCGTGCAGAATAGCTTGAGAAACCATTCCCCTGTCGAACGGATCCTTATGATGGTTTGGCAACAGCGCATCGTACGCAGCACTATTTTCATCGAAAGGGAGAGATTCTAGTCGCAACCATTCCCGTCTACTCGCAACATATCTGTCTGGACGTTCAGGCAGTTGCAATCGGCCGAGACGATACTTGATTGCGATTTCCCATGCAGCGAGGGTGCTGAGAAAAACTTCGTTGCGAGGGTCGCGGCAGCAGTCTCTTGCTGTGTCGGTCAAATGCGGATCGTCTGCCGCTAACCAAAGAAAGGTGCAGGCGTCGAGCAATAACCTCATTCAGAATTACTTTCTCCTTCGAATGCCGCTAGCAGGCTTTCGGGAAGCGGTTCAAAAAAGCTATCGGGAATGGCCATGCCTCGGTCGATCCCCACTGGACGCCTCTCCCGCAGAGGACGGGGCAGCGCCCTGATCTCCGCAATAGGGACATTGCGGCGACAGACCGTTATCGTCTCTCCGCGCTCGACGGATTCGATATGACGCGAGAAATGCGCCTTCGCTTCGGCAATGTTGATCTTTATCATGGTCGCATGATAGGCCAGCTATGAATAATAGGGAAGAGACGCAACAGTGCGCGGCGAAAGTCGATCTCGCTGACTTCCCGAACCGGTTTACTGAATCGCTATTTCGAGTAACTTGATCCAGAAGTCCGCTTGGACTTGCTCAGCGTCCATTGTTCTGACCGTCACTCCGACAAATCCGACACCAAACGCTCGTAGCCAAACGCCGCCTTGGCTTTTTGGTACATCGGGTCCGGATCGTCTTCGCCAAGCAGCAGATTGGCGGCGATCGATCCATAGGCTAAGGCACCCTTGGCGCCGACGCCGGACATGCCGGCAATCACCACGAGATTCGAGTCGGGGTTTCCGAGATCATTGCGCACATGGGTGACGTAGGGAACCTCGGTCGCGGTCAAGGAGTAGACGCACGAATAGCCGCTCACATAGTCCAAATCCTGTTCGCCGATCCCGAGATCGAGCAAACTCAAATGCCTTGCCGTGCTTTCCCGGCTCCACTCAATTTCAGTTTCCGTGAGATCTTCCTGCCACACGGAATCAAGGTCGCTGATGTCGGAGCGCTGGAAATGCCCGCCGACTTTTATGACCGGCGAGCCGTGGCGAGTCTCTCCCTCAAGCATGGTGAAGAAGCTACCTTCCCGCGTTGGGTTGGTGCTGTTGATGGCTGGGTAGAGATCGCGGAAGCGCTGCCTGTCCCGCTCGGCCCATGAATGATAAATATCCGGTGCTATCGCGAAGAACGCCAGAAACACACGCTTCGGGTCAATGAGCGAATCGAAATAGGGGGCTGTGTTCTGAAGCAGGCGGCCAGTGTAGGGGCCAGCCGCGCTCACCACTTTCGCTGCGCGCAGATGTCTGCTTTCCTCGGTTTGGGTATTCGTCACCAGCAGAGCGTAGCCGCCGCCATTCCGGAAAAGCTCATCCACCCGACTCTCGTATTGCACGCTACACCCGAGAAGCACTAACGCCTTGTGCAAATACGCGATCAGCGCCTCGGGATTGATCGTCCCAGAATGCGCTTTGTATTCCCGCCACATGATGGTATCCGGCGACATTGTGAGATTGAACAACGCCTCGGCCTCTTCGGGCGTGCTCGCATATTCGTAGCGATCAACTTGATTCTGCCGGATACGCTCGACCCAGGCTGCTTGGCTGTGATGACGAACATAACTGACGGGTGAGGTTGTGTAGATGTCCTTCATCGAGTGGCCGGGTTCGTGACGATTCAAAAACGCGACGAGCTCCTCGACCTCGGCCACGGTCTGGTTGTGCATGTACGACCAGATATCGCCCACAGGGCCGAGGCTTCGTGCGATTCTCGCCTCGCCCAAGCTCGACCCTTCGGTATACCCAGCAGCCTGCTTTTCGAGCAACAGCACGCGCTGTCCTGCCTCCGCGAGTTGCCATGCCGCGCTGCTTCCCATCAGTCCGCCGCCGATGACGACAACGTCGTAGTCTTCGCCAGCCCCTTCTTGTTGACAGGCTGCGAGAAGGAACACGCCAGCACACACTGCAGTGGCCATCGCCCAAAAAGGAACACCGCTCGACCGCATCAGCTTGAACCGCGCGAACAACACTACCGGAACTCACTCGGCACGCGAATCGGATCGACGCGCAACACCACGCCCATGAGCGGATGATCGAAATAATTGGCACGGCGGCTGCGCATGGCGCGAAGTTCATGCAATTCGGCGTGGCCGTCACCGAGCGGACGCCAGACACGCACCTCCGCTTCAAAAAAGCCTTGCCGCGTCACCGACAGGAAGCCGACTTCGCCACGCTCACCGCCAGCGAGCATGATCGGCCTCGGCTGCGTCGAGACTGGCTGGATCCACGCACCATGCATGAGTACCTGGTGCGCACTTGACCGTTCAAGTGCCGCAAGCGCCCGCGCCAAGTGCCACTCCGCCCTATCCCGCTGCGCAAAGCAGCTCGCCAGTACGTCGTTGTACCACGCCTGATAGCGTTGCCAGAGCGTTGGGTCTTGTGGGACTTCGGGAATGGCGTCGGGGATAGTCCGGCGCTCCGGCTCGACCGCTTCTTCCGGCAATACCGGCTGCGGGAACACATCGCGCAAGCGTGGCGCGATGAGCGACCATTCATCGTCGAACCAAGAGGTATTCCAATCCTTGGCAAGGCGCGCGTTCTCGATGCTAAACAATCGGCGAGGAAACATTCTCAGCCCGTCAAGCTCCAGCATTTCCGCGCGCACGCCTGTGCGGTTGGTAGCACCCGCAGCAGCTTCAGTGCTGAAGAAAATCACTTCGACCTGCACATAGGCATTTGGGTCGAAGCCGTCATTTGCCTGTGCTTGGACTTGCGAGAGGCCGACCGCGACTAAGCTGAGCAGAGCGATCAAGACCTTCATGCGGCAATTCTCGTGTGCTGGCGCGATGCGAGGCCCGACTGCGCGAACTCGGCGAGCAGCGCTTCGAGATACTGCACCCGCGCTTCGGTCTTTTCAATACGTTTCAACAGCCCAAGCGTATGCCCGCCCCGCAGCGCAAACTCCTTTGGCTTGGCGCTGATCAGCGCAACCATCGCATCGACCTTGACTTCCGTCTTCTCATGAAAGCGCATGCGCCCGCCATTTGGGTTCAGTTCAAGGCTGCGTATGCCGAGCGGCTTGGCATCGAGCTTGAGGCGCGTGACAGAGAAGAGGTTGACGAGCGGCACCGGCAATCGCCCGAAACGGTCACGCACCTCACCTCGCAAATCCTCCAGATCGGATACGGATTGCTGACTGGCGATGCGCTTGTAGAGGATGAGCCGCTGCTGCACGTCTGGCAGATAGTCTTCGGGAATCAGCGCAGATTCGCCGATCAAGACTTCATCGCCAAGCTCCACTGGCAGGTCGGTATCCGGCACGCGCCCGCTCCGCAAGGCGTCGACCGCACGCCCTAGCATGTCGAGATACATGCTGTAGCCAATCGATTCAATTTGCCCGGACTGGTCTTTGCCGAGCAGTTCGCCAGTGCCGCGAATCTCCAGATCGTGCGTTGCGAGCGAGAAGCCAACGCCGAGTTCACCTGCATCGCGAATCGCTTCAAGACGTTTGACGGCATCCTTGGTCATGGATTTGGGATGCGGAGTCAAGAGATAGGCGTAGGCTTGACGGTTCGAGCGCCCGACCCTGCCGCGCAGTTGATGCAATTCAGCCAAGCCGAATTTGTCGGCGCGCTCGATGATGATGGTGTTGGCGTTGGGAATATCAATGCCCGACTCAATAATGGTGCTGCACACAAGGACATTCGTCTGCCGATTCGCGAACTCGCGCATGGTGCGTTCAAGCTCGTGCTTCGGCATCTGCCCATGACCAATGCCGATGTGCGCTTCCGGCACAAGGCGACCAAGCTCAATAGCTGCTTGCTCGATGGTGCGGACTTCGTTGTGCAGGTAGAAGACCTGTCCGCCACGCCCAAGTTCGCGACGAACAGCCTCCTGCACCAGCCGCCGGTTGTCTTCGCGCACGAACGTTCGCACTGGCAAGCGATGCTCGGGCGCGGTGGCGATGATCGACAGGTCGCGAATGCCGTTCAAGGCGAGGTTCAAAGTGCGCGGAATAGGCGTCGCCGTCAGAGACAGCACATTGACATTGGCGCGCAGCTTGCGCAACGCTTCTTTCTGGCGAACGCCGAAGCGATGCTCTTCGTCAATGATCACGAGCCCAAGGCGTGCAAACTTCCAAGCGTTGCCCAAAAGCGCATGGGTGCCGATGATCAGATCTGGCCGACCATGCGCCGCTTCGCGCTGTAGTTTTGAGATCTCTCCTCCACTTCTTAAGCGCGAGACGACTTCGACCGTCACGCCGAGATCCGCATATCGCTCGGTGAAGGTATCGAAATGCTGCTGCGCGAGCAAAGTCGTCGGGACAAGCAGGACAGTTTGCCGACGCGCGAGTGTCGCTTGGTAGGCCGCCCGCACCGCCACCTCAGTTTTGCCGAAGCCAACATCGCCGCAGACAAGCCGGTCAGTCGGGTTGTCACGCGCAAGGTCGGCGAGCGTGTCGTCAATGGCTTTTTCTTGGTCGGGTGTGAGTTCCCACGGAAAGGACGCCGCGAGCTCCTGCATGGCATCGCTTGCGAGCGGCAACGCATCGCCTGCCTGCACCTCGCGGCGCGCATACAGGTCAAGGAGTTCGACCGCCATATCGCGGATGCGCGACGCTGCCCGCTGCCGCGTTTTCTGCCACGCATCCGAACCAAGTCGATTGAGCGGCGCGTGCTCAGGGTCGCCGCCCGAATAGCGCGACACCAGCTCAAGTGAAGTAACCGGCAGATAGAGCGTCGCGCCTTCGGCGTACTCGATGATAAGGAACTCCGTTGTTTGACCGCCTTCTTCCATGGTTGTTAAGCCGCGGTAGCGCCCGACGCCATGCGAGACATGCACGACGGGCGAGCCAAGACTCAGCTCGGTGAGACTGTGGATGATCTGGTCCGGGTCGAGACGGCGAGTCCGCGCCGAGCGCCGCTCACGAATACGCCCATCGTTGCGGAACAGCTGATCCTCATGGATCACCGCGAAGCCGAGGCTGGCAAGTCCAGATTCAACGTGCCCGAGCGCGACCGCATAAGGGGTATCGGATGCGACAAATGCCGAGAAGGAGGGACAGGCCTCGGCTTGAATACCTGCCTGCGCAAGGAATCTCGAGAGTACCTCGCGACGCCCTGCGGACTCGGCGACAAACAAGATTCTCATGCCCGGCGCGCTTTCTATGAAGTGCTGCAGGCGACGCGCTGGCTCGGCGCGCGCAGCGTCGGCGCGCACATCCGGCAACTCGAAGGTGTCGAGCACATGAATATGGCGCGGTCCGCCGATGCGAACTTCGGCGAAGCGCTTGATGCGCTGAAACAGTCTCGGCACCTCAAGAAACAGCGCCTTGGGAGACAGCACCGGACGTTCGATGTCGTGGCGAAGCGACTCGAAGCGCTTCTTGACTTCGAGGTCAAACTGCTCGGCGGCGATGTGCGAGTCCTGATCTGTCACAAGCAGCGTGTCGCCATCGAGGTAGTCGAACAGGCAGTCAAGGCGCTCAAAAAAGAGCGGCAGATAGAACTCGACCCCGGGTGATGCGTGTCCATCGCACACCTCGCGATAGAGCGGGCAGCGACGCACATCCACGTCGAAGGTCTCGTGCCAAGCATTGCGAAAGCGCGCGATGCTTTCTGTGTCCATTGGGAACTCACGCGCAGGAACGATCTCGATGGCATTGACGTGCCCGGTAGTGCGCTGGGTGACAGGATCAAACTTACGAATTTCAGCAACCTCGTCGTCAAAGAGGTCGAGCCGGTAGGGCGTGCTGCCGCCGAGGGCAAAGAGGTCGAACAGCGAGCCGCGCAGCGCAAATTCACCCTGCTCGCGCACATTAGGCACATGGGCATAGCCCGCGTCGGTCAATTGACTGCGAAACCGCTCGGGGTCAAGCCGGTCGCCGACGGCAATCGACAACATGCGGCTGTCCAAGAAATGCTTCGGCGACAAGCGCTGCGCGAGCGCGCGCACTGGCGCAATGATGAGCAGCCGCTCGCGGCGACGCAATCGATGCAGCACATGCAGGCGCTCAGAAATGAGCTCCGGGTCCGGCGAGAACACATCGTAGGGCAGCACTTCCCAGTCCGGGAACCGTTCTACTCGCGGCGCATTGTCGCAACCACGCAAATAAAAGGCGATGGCGCGCTGAAGATGCCAAGCGCGGTTGGCATCGCTCGCCACGACAAGCGTGCTACCGGAGTGTTTCGTCGCCGCATTCGCTATCGCGAGCGCTTCCGATCCATGCGGCAGCCCACCCCAACTTACCCGAGACTTGGGCGCATCCGGCAGGGGCGGTGAGAAGATGTCCAAGGCGCTTTGGATCGTGTGAAGCGGGAAACGCGTATTGTACGCGCCTGTTCGCAGGGGACGACGCGTGGTTGAATCTGTCACATGCTTTCAGAAAGCAATAGCTTGGCTGTATGGATCAGGACGCACGCCAACAAGCATGCACAGCACCGCTGGTGCGCCTCGCCTTACGATACGGTGTTGAAGCGAGACCCCAACGATGCAAACCCTTTCTATCATTCTCCGACAGCACCGGACTCACGATGTCACTATGCATGTTGGCGGTTTCATTCAGTTTGGATTGAGGGTATTCGGCACGAGTCTCTGCAACTTCTGCAAACAGCCCCACCACAGCAACCGGCTTATCCGACGGAGTGCACCACATGCCGCTGCCCTTAAACAAATCGCGCTATCTTTCAGCCTGATGGATGCTATCGCCATGGGTATCGCGTCCGCAAAGGAAGCCGTCCCGCCCAAAAATAAATACATCGACCCCTTGATTCCGGGCGATCCTTCTGGCAACTTCAAGCGCCTCCTGCTGGGTCTCAAAGTGGCGCGTAACCCTTGCTGCGCCCGCCTTGCGGACTGCCCACTTCTTCCCGCGCGGAACAACATACTGACCATCAGCTATCACTGGCGGGGGCCCCCAAAGATTCGATGGGAATTGTACTACCGCGTCCTCACAGGGGACATCTTATGAGCACATCCCATAGGCACATGCTTGGTTCCATCAATTAGGGCGCAACACCGATGAGCACAAGTGGCACCGCTGGCACGCCACGACCTTGCCTTACAACGTTTAGAAGGTCCCTTTCGTAATATGGAACACCAGAAGACATCTCCGATTCAAGCGACTTCATGGGCAAAATCTCGATGCCAACATCGATGATCCCCGAAACATAGAAACTCAAGTGCTTGACAAAGAGATCGTGCGCAACAAAAGCGTATTTCCCAAACTGCACCTCGACGGCCACCCGTTCCTTGACGAAGTCTGTCTCGTTATAGGACATGATCGGTTCGTAACCCGCTTCCCTGATCGCTTTCTTTTGTACCTCTCCTGACTCTCGATAGATTTGACGAAGGAGCAACTCGTCGTGGGCAACCCAGAACGTATTGCGACGCTCAGCCCATCCCTTCTCTCGAAGATAGAGATCAAACGCCCGATTCATTTCATCTGGCGCATAAAGCATCTTCCCAAGCATGGTCTTTTCCCTTGAGACCTTGTTCTTGCACGCCTCAGCATCAACGGACGAAATCGCGTCGCACACCTCTTGCCAGAGTTCCGGCTTGTGAACAAGCAGGTATTCTTCGCCGTTCATATGCGAGTATTTCGCGGCGATGCGCATCAATGACCGCCGTTTGGCAGCGATGGATCGTAGATAGGTTTATTCATCGGCCTTGTGCGGAGCGAGCCGTCGATCAAAGACGCGATGCGCATCCTAGCGATTTCGACATATTCGCTGACATTATCGCACCCGTATCCGTTTCGACCATGCTTGACAGCGGCGATCACCGACGTGCCGACACCCATATACGGGTCGAGCACATTGTCGCCTTCGTTCGTCATCGACAGCACCAGACGCTCCACAAGCTCGACCGGAAATTGACACGGATGAAGCGTTTTTTCGGGATGATTGCTTTTCACATTGGGAAACTCCCAGACATCGCTCGGATTTTTACCGAGCGGATTCCCGGATGGCTGACCGACCTTAGGACCGCGAAAGTGCTTCTTGTTCGGATATTTCGCCGGCACTCTGATCGGGTCTAGATGCCACGTATAGTCACCTCTTCGGGTCCACCAGTTGATCGTTTCGTAGCGCCCGGACAAGCGCTTGCTGCAATGTAGGCCGTGCCCGAAATGCCAGACAATTCGATTTCTTAGCACAAGGCCATGCTTGGCAAAAAGAGGATAGAGCACCACATCAAGAGGCACGATGCTGCCATTGTCAACAAAGTTCCCGACCTGCCAGCAAATTGAGCCATGCGGGTCGAGCAGTCGCACGCACTCGGAGATGGTGGCTTCCTGCGCATTGAGATAGTCGTCAAGGACGGTTTTCCTCTCGTAGGACTTACCGAGGTTATAGGGTGGCGAAGTGACAATCAGCTTGAAGCTGCCGTTCTCGAGTTCAGCCATAAAATCCAAGTTGTCGCTGCATGCGACTTGATGCGTTGGTAAACTCAACTTCTGTACGTACTGATTGCAGGTACCGCAGAATATACCACGCTGCATGAGAACGGCAATTCGGATACAGCGTCAGGGGCGATCAGAATGCCGCTAGGATTTCCAATTGAATCGCTTTTCACTCAGGGAAGATGCGTAGAAATGACTTGAGCTGACTATCGAGCTCTCGCAGTGCGCGAAGGTTCTCGGACAAGGTGCCAGAAGGCTCGTTCCTCATTTCGAGTATCTCGGAGAATTTCAGATCATTCACTTTCTTGATCAGGCTTCGCGCCAAACCGTGCAATGCGGGAGAGTCATTTGCGCGAGAGCCTTCAGGGTCGCGCCTGCCATCAATCAAACGCACAGCGGCTTCGATTGAACCAGCGCCTTCTCGGCTGAGGAAAACATTCCGAGCTTCATGGTCAGGGAGCACGCGAATCAAGTCCCGCACCTTCGAATCGCTTGAGATTCTTCCTTCCCGCAGCCATCCGGCAAAGTCCTCCAAGTCGAAGCCCGCGGCATAGATCGCATCCTTCACCCTTGGCTTTTGGAGCGCCACAAAGAAGCTGAACTTGGCCGCTCTGAAAGCGGTTCGAATAGCACCGTTTCGATTGCACTCGTTCATGTCTTCAAAAGCATCAATGTGTCGCTCGACTTCTGCGTGAGAAGAACAACCGCCGAAAAGCGGAACGATCTTGATGTACTCCAGAAAGTCCTGATTACGCAGATGGTGTAATTGGCGGGATTGCTCGTAGCTGGACATGTCTCGGCTCCGCATCACAATGCAATAGTAGTATAGCCGATACTGAAGGGCGTCTCGCCGCCGTGCCCATCGACCTCTCGATCACTGATTGCGGTCGCGCAATTCGAGAACCTTTACTTGCCGCGGGCATCACGATTGAAAACCCGCAAGGATTTGAGCAATTGCTCGCCCGCTGCAAAGGCAGTCTGTATTTTGTGCAACTGCTTGGCTCAAGTGCCTTGTCTGCGGCGTCTCAAAACGATGGTATTGCGGATTTCACACGCACTCGAACGATTGATCTCACCTTCGAGCGCCGGGTGAACGCGCGCTATCACGAGACATGGAGCGATCTGGAGAAGAAAGGCCTATCCGCCTGCGCGCGACAAATGGGCGCCTTGTGGCGGAAGAGCAAGAGTACAGGCAGGACAGTCAAGCAAGACCACATCTACGAAGTCATCGAATCGGGACTCCAACATGCGCCGCGTCGTACAGAACGGCGCGAGGCATCGCAACATATAGAAGATGCCGAAGCGACTTTTGAGCACCTCGGCCTTCTCTGGTCAATGACGGGACACATGAACGGCCCTTGGGACTTGGGACTGCCTCCATTCTTCGAATTCGTTGAAGAACAATTCCAAGACAATCAAAACATCAGGCACTATCGTTTGCTGCCCGCATTGGAGCAGGATATGCAGCGCTTGTTTCAAGAGATCGGCTTGCCTGCGGAATCCTAGCAATTACCCTACACTGTGTGTCCCTTCGCTCTGGAGCCGCGCATGCCTTGGTGGGCTTGGATAATCACGGGACTCGCGCTCATGGGGCTAGAAATGCTCGCTGTGGATGCCGCCTTCTACTTGATTTTCATCGGCGCTGCAGCGCTCCTTATCGGCTTGCTTGAGCCAATCGGCATCTCGATGGGACCCGCAGCACAGTGGATCGCCTTCGCCGCGCTCACCCTTGTCCTCATGGTGCTCTTCCGCGAGCGGCTCTACAAAAAGCTTCGCGGCGGTGCGGTTGGCTTTGAGGATTCGACCATCGGCAGCCTTGTAGACATCACTGGCGATGTCGCTCCCGGTGGTTCGACGCGCGTGCGCATGCGCGGCTCCGAGTGGACTGCCATCAACATCGGCCAAGAGACTATTCCCGCAGGCCGTCAGGCGCGCATCAAAGAGGTCGATGGCCTCATCCTCAAAGTCACTTCGCAGTTACAGGAATAACGCTATGACCACGCTCATCGTGGCGGGCCTACTCGCCATTGTCGCCATCATCGTCATCGTCAAGACGGCGGTTGTCGTGCCGCAGCAGTCGGCCTATGTGATTGAGAACCTCGGCAAGTACTCGCGCACGCTGAAAGCCGGCTTCCATATCTTGGTTCCGTTTATCGAGAAGGTCGCATACAGGCACACGCTCAAGGAACATGCCGTCGATGTCGAAGAACAGATCTGCATCACGTCGGACAACGTTCAAGTCGGCGTCGATGGTGTGCTGTACTTGCAAGTCCTTGATGCGGAAAAAGCCTCCTACGGCATCGGCGACTATCTCTTCGCCATCGCGCAGCTAGCGCAAACCACCTTGCGAAGCGAGATCGGCAAGATCGAACTCGACAAGACCTTTGAAGAGCGCAGTCACATTAACTTGCGCGTTGTCGAAGAGCTCGATCAAGCGTCCACGCCTTGGGGCGTGAAAGTGCTGCGCTATGAGATTCGCAACATCAATCCGCCGCACGATGTCCTTTCCGCGATGGAAAAGCAAATGCGCGCCGAGCGTGAGAAGCGCGCGACAGTGCTTGAATCGGAAGGCGTGCGCGATGCCAAGATCAACGAGGCCGAGGGCGAGAAGCAGCGCGTCATCAAAGAGTCCGAAGCCGCCAAGCAGCAGCAGATCAACGAAGCCGAAGGCGAGGCCGCCGCTATTCTTGCGATCGCCGAGGCCACGGCTGAAGGCTTGCGCAAGGTCGCCGCCGCGCTCAACTCGGAAGGCGGCGACAAGGCCATGCAGCTTCGCGTCGCTGAGGACTACCTCGAACGCTTCGGCAATCTCGCCAAGGAAGGCAACAGCCTGATCGTGCCTGCGAACTTGAGCGACGTATCGTCCATGATCGCGGCTGCGACGACAGTATTCGAGAACACTTCGGGCAGCCGAGCGACGTGATGAAGCTCGGCACCGTCTTTCCGCATCGCCAAAGGAAGGTGCCGCGCGACCCTTCTTCACTTCTGGAACGTTGCACCAGCAAGTTGAAACGAGAAGACACACTCGACGAAATCCAATTGAAGGAATTCGAATGCACCGAGGCAGCGTATAACGAGGCATAATGTTCAAAAGAGCCAGCGGGCGCGAATTTGCAGTCGTGCATGCCTGCGGCGCAGGCTCCTAGGTACGTTCTGAACAAGCCCATCCGTGGACCTGTTCAGACTCGCACAGCAGAATTGTGATTCTGCTGTGTTCGCGAATTCAATGCCTTACGGCACTGGGTTCGATGGCACATGCGTGTGCCGCTATGGAAACTCTGTTATTCAGAGTTTCCATAGGCGCTCCCACAGTAACGCAAGGAATACGAGAAACATGGAAAACGAAACCCAATTTATCCTCAACAGCTTTTCGTTCCTCATCTGGGGCGTGCTCGTCATGTGGATGTGCGCTGGCTTCACGATGCTCGAATCGGGTTCGGTTCGCACCAAGAACGCTTCGGTCATCTGCCTGAAAAACATCGGACTCTATGCAATCGCCGGCCTCGCTTTCTATATCGTCGGCTATAACATCATGTATGTGGGCGTCGAAACTGGCGGCTGGTTTGGAAGCCTTGACCTGTTCTACGGCACCACCGCAGAAGAAATCGCCTTGCTTGGCGGCGACGCATCGGCGGCTGCCGCGGTCATTGATTCGGGCTACTCAACCATGTCCGATTGGTTCTTCCAGATGGTCTTCGTGGCGACTACCGCCTCAATTGTTTCGGGAACACTCGCCGAGCGCGTGCATCTGTGGTCATTCTTCCTGTTCGTCGCGGTACTGACGGCGGTGATCTATCCAATCGTCGGCGCATGGACATGGGGCGGCGGCTGGCTGAGCGAACTCGGCTTCAGCGATTTCGCCGGCTCGACCATCGTGCATTCGACCGGCGGCTGGGCGGCGCTCGCCGGCGCCATCATCATCGGCGCGAGGCGCGGCAAGTTCCGTGCGGACGGCACGGCAAAGGTGACGCCACCGTCCAATGTGCCCGTTGTCACCCTGGGCGTTTTCATCCTTTGGCTCGGCTGGTTTGGATTCAACGGCGGTTCACAGCTTGCGCTTGCGGGCGCGGCTGACGCCATCGCCATCAGCAACATTCTCGCCAACACCAATCTGTCGGCGGCGGCGGGTGTGCTCACGGCCATCATTGTGTCGCGCCCGATCCTCGGACGTGTTGACCTGCTTGCAGGACTCAACGGTGCGATTGCCGGACTTGTTTCCATCACAGCAGGGCCGGACATCGTCGATCACAGTTGGGCGATCTTCATCGGTGCTGTCGGCGGCGCGCTCTGTGTGCTCGGCATCAAGGGCATGGAGAAGATCAAGGTGGACGATGTTGTCGGCGCGGTGCCTGCGCACTTGATCGCTGGCATCTGGGGCACGCTTGCCGTGTGTATCGCTGGCGGCGGCAGCTTTATCGCGCAGCTCACAGGCATCGTCGCCATCGGCGCCTTTGTCTTTGCAAGTGCCTTGGCGGTCTGGTGGGTAATCGACAAGACCTTGGGCGCGCGCGTCTCCGCAGAGATCGAGCAGCTTGGTCAAGATGCGGGCGAACTCGGTATTGAAGCGTATCCTGAGTTTGTGCTTATGCCTGAGCGGGACGATTAAGAGGGGTGAAACCAAGCGCGGCAAGCGCTGCTTTTGCGTCCGGCACCACATTCACGGCGTCGAACACATGCGCCCCGGCGAAGCCTTGCCGCACGAAGCTCTCGCACAGACGATGAAAATCCTGCCAGAAGCCTTGCACGTCAATCAGCACCAAGGGCTTCGCGTGCTCATGCGCGAGCTTTGAGACGATGACATCGAAAATCTCATCAGCTGTGCCGTAGCCGCCGGGCAGCGCGATGAACGCATCGGCAAGCTCGCTCATGTAGTGCTTTCGCAAGGCGAGGTTCGGCTTCGTTTCGATTTGGATAGCGGCGTTCTTGGTGACTTCCATTTCAAAGCCGGGCGCAAGCACGCCAATCACGCGCCCGCCTGCATCGATGGCGGCATCCGACATGATGCCCATGAGTCCGCTGCCGCCGCCGCCATAGACAATCTCAACGCCAGCTTCGGCAAGCATCGCACCGAGCCGCTTCGCCTCGGCTTCGTAAGCCGGATCGACGCCGCTGCGCGTGCCCGCGAACACGCATACGCGCTTAAGCTGCATTGACCTCCCGCCTACCCTCAAAGACCTCCATATCGAGCTTGCCTTCGCTACGCGCAACCGCCGAAGACACAAATGCGTCGCCGCAAATATTGACTGCGGTACGCATCATGTCGAGCAGCCTGTCAACGCCCAGGATAAGCGCGATGCCCTCGACAGGCAGACCCACTTGCGCGAGCACCATGGTCAGCATGATGATGCCAGCGCTCGGCACCGCCGCGGTGCCGATCGATGCGAGCGTCGCCGTCAAAATCACTGTGAGATACGCTGACGCGCTCAGGTCGATGCCATAGAAGCCTGCAATGAACACGGTCGCCACACCCTGCATGATGGCCGTGCCGTCCATATTGATAGTCGCGCCGAGCGGAATCGAAAAGGACGCGACATCGTTGTGTACGCCGAGTTTTTCGCGCACCGTGCGCAAGGTAACCGGCATGGTGACTGCGGACGAGGAGGTCGTGAACGCCACCAGCATCGGCTCACGTATGCGCCGGAAGAATGCGAGCGGGCTGACGCGGACCAATAGATAAATCAGCAGGCCGTAGGTGACGGCCAAATGAATGCCGAGACCGAGCACAACGGTCATAAAGTACTGCAGTAGATCAAGAATCTTGTCGAAGCCAATCTCTGCGAACACGTTCGACATCAAACAGAACACGCCGACCGGCGCGGCTTGAATGAGCAGCGTGATGAGATTCATCAGTATCTGGTTGAAATCTTCGAAGAAGGCGCGCACGCGAGCGCCCGGCTCACCGCTACGCGCGACGACGAAGCCGATCAGGAGCGCAAAGACGATGATCTGCAGCATGTTGCCCGCCGCCATGGCACTGACTGGATTGGTCGGCACCATGCCGACGATCACGTCGCGAATCTCCCGGCCTTCAGGCGGCTCAAACGCCTCGCTCGTGGATGCTTCGGCACCAGCGCCTGGGTCGATGGCAATGGCGAGCACGAGCGCCATACTGACCGCAGCGCAAGTGGTCAACAGATATAGCCCGATGGTTTTGCCGCCGAGCCGCCCAATGCTGTTGCCATCACTCAAATTCGCGGCGCCGCAGACAATGGATGCGAACACGAGCGGCACCACCATAAGCTGCAGGAGCGCGATGAAGATTTTGCCGCCGATGAAGAAGACCTGATCGACGAGCACGCTGTAGAGCCAGTGCGACGAGTCCATGCCGGACAGTTGAAAGAACGAGCCGACGACAATGCCAACGCCCATGCCGATGAGGATTTTGTAGGTGAGGTTCATGTGGAGGCTCCTTCAGGATTGTCGAGCGAGCTGGTCGCGGATTTTCTGCGCGTGAGACTCAAGCACCGCAATGTCCTCAAACTCGCGTGCGTGGAACTTGAGCTCAAGGCCGTGATGGCGAGGCAGTATATGAAAATGCAGATGAAACACTGTTTGTCCCGCTTCGCGGCCACTGAGCTGCGCAATCATGATGCCTGTCGACTCGAAGGCGGCGCGCACCGCGCGCCCGACGAGTTGCACGCTCTTGATCGTCGCCGCGAGATCATCCGGCGGAATGCCGAACAAATCCTCGGACGGATATTTGGGAATGACCAGCGTATGACCCGGCACCTGCGGCATGGCGTCCATGAACGCTAGCGTCTTGGCGTCTTCATAGACTTTCGCTGCCGGCGCCTCTGCGCGCAGAATCTTTGCGAAAATGTTGTCCGTCGAGTAGCTCAAGGGCCGTGTCTCTCGATGCGGTTATGCCGCCTATGATACCTATGCAGCGTCCTGTTTTCGTAATGGTCGCCGTAATGGTCGCATTGCTGTGCGCCATCACAGGCGTGACAGAGGAGGCCAGCATGGCCGAGATCATCGATATGCACGTTCATGTCGCTGGCATCGGCGCTGGTGACAGCGGCATCCATATCAACGAAGCCATGCAGGAAAGCTGGCGCTTCCCCGTGTATCTTCGCGCCTTCGGCGTCACCCGCGAGCACCTCGAAGCAGGCGGCGACGCCGTCCTGCTCGAGCATCTCAATGCCGAAATCAAAGCGTCAGTGCGCGTCTCCAAGGCCGTCGTGCTGGCAATGGACGGGGTCATCAATGAAGAGGGTAAGCTCGACCGCAACGCCACCCAAATCTACGTGCCGAACGAGTTTCTCGCACGCGAACTACCGAGGTTCGAGCACCTGCTTTTTGGCGCGAGCGTCAATCCCTACCGGCACGATGCGCTTGAACGCTTGGAAGAAGTGAAGTCGCAGGGTGCCGTGCTCATCAAGTGGCTTCCGAACATCATGTACATCGATCCGGCTGACCCCGAGCTTCGCGCGTTCTATGAAACGATGGTCGAACTCGACCTGCCGCTTTTGACGCACGCCGGACGCGAGCGCGCCTTTGCGAATGCTCGCGATGAACTTGGCGATCCAGCACGCCTCGCACTGCCGCTTGAGATAGGCGTAAGAGTCATCGCCGCGCACGTCGGCACCGACGGCGAGACGGACGGCGAAGCCAATTTCGCGCGCATCCTGCCGCTCTTCAAGGCGTTCCCGAATCTCTACGCAGACATATCAAGCCTCACGCAAATCAACAAGCTCGGCCACCTCAGACAGGTGCTTGCGCACCCGGAGCTTGGAAACCGGCTGATATACGGCAGCGACTGGCCGCTGCAGTTCTTTCCGCTCGTTTCGCCCTTCTATCATCTGGGGGATGTGCCTGTTTCGCAGGCATCCGAGATCGCGCGCATCGACAATCAATGGGACCGGGATGTGGCGCTGAAAGAAGCCATGGGCGTGCCCGATACGGTCTTCCACCGCTCCGCCGAAGCGCTCAACCTGCGGTGATATAGTTGACGACTGCGGGATCCGGGAGCAAGCACTTGTCAGAAGAGTACGTCGCTATTCGCGAGCTATGCGAGCGCTATGTAGATGCCGTCAATCGACGCGACGCAGCCGACTGGAGCGCGACCTGGGCGCCCGATGCCGTATGGGATCTCGGTCGCGGCCCGGTCTCGGGACGCGAGAACATTGTCGCCATGTGGGAAGCGGCGATGGCGGGGTTGTCGCACGTCATCATGTGGGTGCATTCGGGCGTCATCGAGTCGGTCGAAGGCGACCAGGCGAGCGCGCGCTGGTATCACCAGGAAACCTTGGACATCGCCGATGGCAGCCGCATGGTCGGCATGGGCGTCTATCGCGACAAACTGGTTCGAATCGACGCCAAGTGGCATTTCTCCGAGCGTCGCTATCACCTGCTCTACCTCGGCCCGCCAGACCTCTCCGGGAACTTCAATGCCTACCCTTCCAAGTAACCCGACGTGAGCGGCCGCATCCCCGAGGATTTCATTCGCTCACTGCTCGACCGGGCGGACATCGTCGAGTACATCGGCGCGCAGCTCAAGCTCAACAAGAAAGGCAAGGACTATTGGGCCTGCTGCCCATTCCATCAGGAGAAGACACCTTCCTTCTCGGTGTCCAGCCAGCGGCAAGCGTATCACTGCTTCGGCTGCAAAGCGGGAGGCAATGTGATTGGATTCATCATGGCGCGCGACAACGTCGGGTACGTTGAAGCCATCGAGACCCTCGCGGCACACTATGGTATGGATGTGCCGCGCGAGGGCGGGGAACGGATACGCCCCGATCAAGGCATCTACGATATTCTTGCCGAAGCCGCCGCCTGCTTCGTCACTTGGCTTCAGGATGCAAAGAAAGGCGTTGACGCGCGCGAGTATCTTGAACGCCGCCGCCTGAAGAAGGACACCGTGGAGCAATTCAGCCTCGGCTACGTGCCAGCAGGGTGGGACAATTTGCTGACGAAGCTCGGCACCGACGAGGCGCGGCGCGAGCTGCTGCACAAGGCCGGTCTTGCACGCCGGCGCGATTCCGACAATGGACTCTACGATATGTTTCGCGGTCGCCTCATGTTCCCCATCCGCGATGCGCGCGGGCGCATCATCGGCTTTGGCGGCCGCACGCTTCGAAGCGATGAACCCAAATACATCAACTCCCCGCAAACGCCTGTTTTCCATAAGGCGCGCGAGCTCTACGGACTCTTTGAAGCTCGGCAAGCGAGCCGACGCATCGAGTCATTCGTCCTTGTGGAAGGCTACACGGATGTCTTGGCACTCCATCAAGCGGGCATCAAGAACGGTGTCGCAACACTCGGCACCGCTGTCGGCGAAGCGCATTTTCGATCGCTGTTTCGCTATGCCGATGAGATCGCCTGCTGCTTCGATGGCGACACCGCAGGCCGCGCCGCAGCGCACGCTGCCATGCTGCAATCGATTCCGGCGCTCGCTGCGAACAAGCGCCTCAAATTCGCCTTCCTGCCCGAAGGCGAGGACCCGGATAGTCTCGTATCCTCGCAAGGTGCCGAAGCCTTCACGAAGCGGCTGTCCACTGCTGGCCTCTTCTCCGAATACTTCTTTGAAGAAATGCGCACTGGTCTCGACCTCGCTACGCTTGAAGACAAGGCGCGCCTGAGGCAGCTCGCCGAACCGGAAATCGAGCGCTTGCCCATAACACCCCTGAAAGAGTTGATGCGAACGCAGCTCGCCGAACTGACTGGCAGTGCCTATACCGCGCGCGCACCGGCAGTCAAGGCACAGCGCTACCCACCTGACGACACGCACACAGCCAAGCGAAACCGTACGATTCCATTAAGGCAGCACATGCTGTCCATCTTGATTCATTATCCTGCGTTTTTCGCGGGACTTGAGGAGGCCAGTCGCGAAGCGCTGATCGCAGAGAACGGCGATAGCTTGTCGGCATTGGGCGACTATCTGAGCAAGAACGCATCCGCCGACGCCGCAACGATTTACGGGTTCTTTCTTGGCACTGAGCACGAGCAGGCGATTCAGCAAGCAGCTTCAAAGCAGTTTGACATTGCCAGCCATCTGCTTGCCAACGAGCTCGCCGAAGGTGCGCAGAAGCTCGGCCGGTTACAGGCGCGGGAGCGCAGCCGGAAAGCGTTACGCTCGCGACTTAAAGGCGAGAGCGAAGCCCGCTAAGCGACAGCAGGCTCCGTGTTGAGCCGTGCGCACTCGGCCGCAAACTCAATCGCTTCAGTATCGCCACTGATCGTAAGGCCGGTGACACCGCAATCTTCCCACCTTCGAAAACGCTTGACGATGCGTGCTTTTGGCCCGACCAGCGCACCCTGATCGACGAATTCGTCGGGCACTGCGGCAGCAGCCTCGTCCTTGCGCTTGGCGAGATAGAGTTCTTGAACACGCTCGGCGGCGTCACTGAATCCACGCCGCACCATCATTTCTTTGTGAAAGTTAAGATTCTTGTGGCCCATGCCACCGACGTAGAGCGCGGTAACCGGCTTGAGCGTGGCGAGCGCTGTACGTACCGCATCCGCTGAATCTTTGGTGACGATCATCTGCGTGCCTGCTTGCGCTTCAAAGTCGCTGCGCGTCTTTCCAGCTTTCGCCAATCCTTCATCGATCCAGCGTTGATACAGATGCGCCGATTCAGGCACATAGCCCAACGGCAGCCAGCCATCGGCGATTTCAGCGGTAAGGCGAACGGTCGATTCCATGCCCGTGCCGAGCCACACCGGAATATCGGGATTCATGTGCAATATGGACTTCAAAGGCTTGCCCACGCCGCGCGCGCCTTCGCCAGCGAACGGCAAGCTGATCTCCCTGCCTTCGTGGGTCACTGGTTCCTCGCGCGCCCAGATCTTCTTCATGATTGAGACGTAGTCCTTGATACGATAGTACGGGCGTCCCCATGGCTGTCCATACCAGCCTTCGACGATCTGCGGACCTGACACGCCGACGCCACAAATGACCCTGCCCCCGCCCGCAAGCTGATCAAGCGTCGCAAACGCCATGGCAGCGTTTGCAGGCGTGCGCCCCGCGAGCTGAATGACAGCGGTGCCAAGTCGGATGCGCTCGGTGTGCGCCGCGATATAGGCGAGTGGCGTGATGGCGTCCGAGCCGTAGGCTTCGGCGGTCCACACAGAGTCGTAACCAAGACGCTCCGCACGCTTGATCTTCTCAAGCGGCAAAACCAGATTGGGACCTGAATAGCCGAGGTTGAGGCCGAGCTTCACAGCGGAACTTTATGTCACGTCGTCAAGAAAACTGCGCAACGAGTCCGCACGGCTCGGGTGGCGCAGCTTACGCAGCGCCTTGGCTTCGATCTGGCGAATGCGCTCGCGCGTCACGTCGAACTGCTTGCCGACTTCCTCAAGCGTGTGGTCTTGATTCATATGAATGCCGAAACGCATGCGCAGCACCTTGGCCTCGCGTGCAGTGAGCGTCGAGAGAACGCTGTTGGTGGCTTCTTTGAGGCTCTCGGAGGTGGTCTTGTCCACCGGCGAGCTCGCCGCCGTATCTTCCAAAAAGTCGCCAAGATGCGTATCCTCGTCGTCGCCCACAGGCGTCTCCATGGAGATAGGCTCCTTGGCGATCTTCAGGACTTTGCGCACCTTGTCTTCCGGCATCTCCATGCGCTCACCAAGCTCTTCGGGCGTCGGCTGGCGTCCCATTTCCTGCACCATCTGCCGCGAGACGCGATTGAGCTTGTTGATGGTCTCGATCATGTGCACGGGGATGCGGATGGTGCGCGCTTGATCGGCGATCGAGCGCGTGATGGCTTGCCGAATCCACCAAGTGGCATAGGTCGAAAACTTGTAGCCGCGCCGGTATTCGAATTTGTCCACCGCCTTCATCAGGCCGATGTTGCCTTCTTGAATGAGATCAAGGAACAGCAAGCCGCGGTTGGTGTACTTCTTGGCAATCGAGATGACGAGACGGAGGTTCGCTTCCACCATATCGCGCTTCGCATGGCGCGCTTTGGTCTCGCCGATGGATAGCTGTCGATTAATGTCGCGGATATCCTGCACCCTCAAGCGGAGACCATCGCAATGCTCTTGGAGTTTGGCTTGAGCACGAAGAATTTCCGGTCGGAATACCAAGAGGCGCTTGTTGCCCTCGGCCTCGGACGCGATTTTCTCGTCAATCCATTCTGGATTGAAGGGCGTCTGGCGCATCCACTTCAGCACTTCCTGTCGAGGCAGCCCTGCTCGCTTACTGCACAGATTGAAAATCTTGCCTTCCTGCTCCTTGACGAACTCAAGCGAGCTTCGTGGCAGATCGACGATTTCCGCAAAGTGACGCGGCGCCAGTTTGAGCATAGAAAACGCATGACCTAGCTTGGCGAGCGCAGCGCTCGCCTCATCGCTGCCATAGCCGTGAGCATCAATGACTTTGCGCGCCTGATTGTAGTGCCGGCGAACAAGCGTAAAGCGACGCTGCGCTTCCTTTGGATCGGGGCCTTTCGGCTTTTCTTCGTCCGAGTCGTCCTTTTCTTCCGGACTTCCCGGACGGCTGATTTGCAGCTCCGGGTCGAGGTAGCCAGCCAGAAGATCGCTAATCCGTTGCCGCTCTTTGACTTGCTTCCACGTTTGCAACACGTATTCGACCGTGCCTGGAAACTTGGCCATGGCCGTCATCATGTCGCGCAAGCCTTCTTCAATGCGCTTGGCGATCACGATCTCACCTTCTCGCGTCAACAGATCAACCGTGCCCATTTCGCGCATATACATGCGCACAGGGTCGGTGGTGCGTCCGGTCTCGCTTTCCACTGCGGCCAAGGCGGCCGCGGCTTCCTCGGCGGCCAGCTCGTCGGCAGCGGCGTCACCCGATTCAATCAGTTCGTCGGCATCGGGCACATGCTCGAACACGCGGATGCCCGCGCCTTCAAGCATGACAACGATTTCGGCGATCTCATCGGTGTCGAGGATGTCCTGAGGCAAATGATCGTTGACTTCGCCGTAAGTCAGATAGCCCTGATCAGTGCCCTTGGAAATGAGTTGCTTGATATGAGAGTGAGCTTTTTGCACGTCTTTCCGAGATAAGGTGAGGGGAAGCTTGGCGGGGTAGATTTTTGCCAACAGGAGATTTTACGCTATTGTGAGGGCGATGTTCAATATGAACCATGGCAAAAATCTCACAAGACGCTACGCGAACACCTACATAGCTTATGGGCGATGTCGCAACGCGACTGCACTCGCTTTCGAAGAGAATTGGGGCTGGCCGTACAAACCAGACTGAACATGTCAATCAACTGCGCACCAAAGCATCAAGCCCGGCTGCGAGAGCCGTTCCCGGACGAAACCGCGACGCTCGCCAACTACAAGGAGCTGGCGAGCATGTACTGCGACTTCATCGCGTTCTTCGCAAAGTGGGGCTACCTCTGCGCCCTCAAAACCGCCCTGCGAATGGCTGAATCCCGGCTGCGAGCAAGGCGACCGCCGGATTAGGGCATGTTCACACTATGCCCTAATCAGCCCCGCTCAGCGCCTCGGCGAGCAGGCGGTCAACATCCTCCGAGCTAATGCCGGAATCTTCAAGCGCACGTGCGACATCGATCTCTTCGGCGCGCTGCTGGCGGCGCCTGATGTGATACGCAAGGCCCGTGCCTGCCGGAATCAAACGACCGACCACGACGTTCTCCTTCAGACCGCGAAGATAGTCTTCCTTACCCGTGACGGCGGCTTCGGTGAGCACGCGCGTGGTTTCTTGGAAAGACGCTGCGGACAGGAAGGATTCGGTCGCAAGTGATGCCTTGGTAATACCGAGGAGCACACGCTGATACTCGGCGGCGCGCTGAACCGTCGGCGTGGCCTCGGTGTCGAGGTCCTCGCCAGCCTCAGCCTCGGCGTCCACTTCAGCCGGCGCATCGCTCCCCGTGCCTTCCTCAAGCGCGAGGTTGTACTGCTCGATCTTGTGATTCTCGTTGCGCACGTTGCCCAGACTCACCTGTTCGCCGCGCACGAAAGAACTATCGCCTGGATCGATGATCTCCGCCTTGCGAAGCATCTGCCTCACCATGACTTCAATGTGCTTGTCGTTGATGTCAACGCCCTGTAGTCGGTAGACCTCTTGGATTTCGCTCAAGATATAGTGGGCCAAGGGCTCCACGCCTTGCAAGCGCAGGATGTCGTGCGGGTTGTAGGGGCCTTCGGAGACGACATCGCCTCGCGTGACATGCTCGCCCTCGAACACTGAGATCGTGCGCCACTTCGGAATCAGCATTTCAATATGCTCGACTTCTTTCTGTTTATCGCCGTAGCCTTGCGTGTACGGCTCATCAAGGGTGATCACGAGCCTCAGCTTGCTCTTGGTTTCGCGTCCGAAGCTGACGGTGCCGGTGGCTTCCGCGAGAATCGCCGCATCCTTGGGTTTGCGCGCTTCAAAGAGGTCAGCCACCCGCGGCAGGCCGCCGGTAATATCGCGCGTCTTGGAGCCTTCTTGCGGAATGCGCGCGATGACATCGCCGACGCCCACATGCCCACCGTCCTCAAGATTGAGAATAGCATTGGCTGGCAGGTAATAATGGGCGGGGATCTCAGTGCCAGCGAGATAAACTTCGGCGCCAGCGCTATCCACGAGGCTCACCGCAGGGCGCAGTTCCTTACCGGCTTGCGGCCGCTCAGAATCCTCAAGGACGATGATATTGGTCAGGCCCGTCAATTCGTCGGTCTGGTGACTCACCGACAGACCTTCCTCCATCTCTTGGAACACGACCGTGCCGCTTTGTTCGGTGATGATCGGATGCGTGTGCGGGTCCCAGTTGGCGATGATGCGCCCGGACTCGACATGTGTCGCATCCTCAACTGAGATGACGCCGCCATACGGCACTCGGTAGCGCTCGCGCTCGCGTCCGAACTCATCAAGAATCGCGATCTGTCCGGATCTTGACACGGTGACGAGCTCGCCCGACTCGCGTCGTACGGTCTTCATGTTGTGCAAGCGGATTTCGCCGCCATGCTTGACCTGCACGCTGTCGATGGCGGTTGCGCGCGACGCAGCGCCGCCGATGTGGAAGGTGCGCATGGTCAGCTGCGTGCCGGGTTCGCCGATCGATTGGGCGGCGATAACACCCACAGCCTCGCCGAGATTGACCTGTCGGCCTCTTGCGAGGTCGCGCCCATAGCACTGTGCGCAGACACCATGATCGTTGGCGCAGGTGATGGCCGAGCGCACCTTGATCTCGTCGATGCCGAGACTCTCGATGCGGTCAACCCAGGATTCATCGAGCATGGTGCCTGCGGGTATCACCACTTCTTCGCCGTCCGACTGCCGCTTGTGCACGACATCTTCAGCGACCACGCGACCAAGCACGCGCGCGCTCAAGGGCTCAATCACATCGCCGCCTTCAATGAGCGCGGAGATACGCAGGCCATCGGTCGTTCCGCAATCGTAGTTGGTGATCACGACATCCTGCGCGACATCGACGAGGCGCCGCGTGAGATAACCAGAGTTGGCGGTCTTGAGTGCGGTGTCGGCGAGGCCCTTGCGTGCACCGTGCGTTGAGATGAAGTACTCGTTCACCGACAAGCCTTCGCGGAAGTTGGCCGTGATTGGCGATTCGATGATGCTGCCGTCGGGCTTGGTCATCAGGCCGCGCATGCCAGCGAGCTGGCGAATCTGCGTCGGCGTGCCGCGCGCGCCGGAATCGGAGTACATGAACACGGAATTGAACGATGGCTGCTCGACTTCTGCGCCGCTCGCATCAACGACGGTTTCGCGGGAAATGCCGTCCACCATCGAACGCGCCACCAAATCGTTGGCGCGCGACCAGATGTCGATGACCTTGTTGTACTTCTCGCCGAGCGTGACAAGACCAGAGCCAAACTGCTCTTCGATTTCCTGCACTTCGTTCTCAGCGCTCTTGATGATGGCAGGCTTGTCTTCGGGGATCACGAAGTCTTCAATGCCGATCGATGCGCCCGATACCGTGGAGTATTCGAAGCC
The DNA here is from genome assembly GCA_026709225.1 of Gammaproteobacteria bacterium. Taxonomy (GTDB): domain Bacteria; phylum Pseudomonadota; class Gammaproteobacteria; order Pseudomonadales; family Azotimanducaceae; genus Azotimanducus; species Azotimanducus chitobiosivorans. The sequence goes on from JAPOTJ010000071.1 coordinate 25,303, forward strand.
GAGATACATGAGCTGGTCCGCAAAGATGACTGTGGCCTTCAAGCCTGCACGTCGGTAGCACTCGTCAACAAGCTGCGAAATGCCTTTCTTGTCGAGTGTCTTGTTGACGAGACCGAAAGGCAGCTCGCGCGGCAAAATAGCGTACAGCAACGTGCGCCCGACGGTCGTATCGTAGAGGAATTCCTTATCGTGCAGCTCGCCATTCTCGTCCTGCTCAATGTCGCGCAGACGCACTTTCACTTTGGCGTGCAGGTCAACGACCTTGTTCTCGAGTGCCCGTTCGACCTCGGCGATGCTATTGAAGACCATGCCTTCACCTCGCGCGTTCACGCGCTCGCGCGACAGGTAGTAGATGCCGAGCACGACATCCTGTGACGGCACGATGATGGGGTCGCCGCTGGCAGGTGACAAGATGTTGTTGGTGGACATCATCAGCGCCCGTGCTTCAAGCTGCGCCTCGATGGTCAGCGGCACATGCACAGCCATCTGGTCGCCATCGAAGTCGGCGTTGTAAGCCGCGCAGACGAGCGGGTGCAGCTGGATGGCGCGGCCTTCGATGAGCACTGGCTCAAAGGCTTGGATGCCGAGGCGGTGCAGCGTCGGCGCACGGTTGAGCAGCACCGGATGCTCGCGAATGACATCGTCGAGAATATCCCAGACTTCAGGTGTTTCGTTCTCGACGAGCTTTTTCGCCGCTTTGATCGTAGTGGCGTAGCCACGCGACTCAAGCTGCGCGAAGATGAACGGCTTGAACAGTTCGAGCGCCATCTTCTTCGGCAGTCCGCACTGATGGAGCTTGAGCGTCGGGCCGACCACGATGACCGAGCGCCCTGAGTAGTCAACACGCTTGCCGAGCAGGTTCTGGCGGAAGCGCCCCTGCTTGCCCTTGATCATGTCAGCGAGGGACTTGAGCGGGCGCTTGTTGGTGCCGGTGATGGCGCGACCGCGGCGGCCGTTGTCAAGGAGCGAATCCACAGCTTCCTGCAGCATGCGCTTCTCGTTGCGGACAATAATATCCGGTGCGCTCAAGTCGAGCAGGCGCTTAAGCCGGTTGTTGCGGTTGATCACACGGCGATAGAGTTCATTGAGATCCGATGCCGCAAAGCGACCGCCTTCGAGCGGCACGAGCGGACGCAAGTCCGGTGGCAGCACAGGAAGAACGTTCAGCACCATCCACTCTGGTTTGTTGCCGGAGCGAACAAATGCTTCCATGAGTTTCAAGCGCTTGGAGAGCTTCTTGACTTTGGATTCGGATGTCGTGTTCGGGATTTCTTCGCGAAGCGTGGCGATTTCGCCTTTCAGATCAATGCTCTTCAATAGCGTCTGAATGGCCTCTGCGCCCATCTCGGCGACGAATTCATCGCCGTACTCTTCGAGCCGCGCAAGATATTGCTCTTCGGTCAGCAGCTCGCCCATTTCAAGCTCGGTCAAGCCTGGCGAAATGACGACATAGTATTCGAAGTAGAGCACGCGCTCGATATCGCGCAGTGACTTCAATGCGCGACGTGACTCGCGTTCTTCGACCGACCAGTTCTCCTCGATACGACTAAAATCGAGCAACAGGCCGATGCGCGACGGCAGCGATTTCAGGAACCAAATGTGCGCGACCGGGCTCGCCATCTCGACGTGGCCAAGACGCTCGCGCCGGACTTTACTGACGGTGACCTCGACACCGCACTTTTCGCACACGACGCCTCTGTGCCTGAGCCGCTTGTACTTGCCGCACAAGCACTCGTAGTCCTTGTTCGGACCGAAGATGCGCGAGCAGAACAGGCCATCGCGCTCCGGCTTGAAGGTTCGATAGTTGATGGTCTCCGGCTTCTTCACTTCGCCATAGGACCAGGAGCGAATCAACTCCGGCGACGCAAGGCCAATGCTGAGATAGTCGAAATCGAGCCGCGAATCCGGTCCGCGCATCATTTGTTCCAGCCCTTTCATATCGTCATGCCTCCGCTTGTCTTTTCGTACTTTGGTGTTCGCTTCGTGTTCACTTTTCAGGTCCGCTTACTCGCGATTCAGTTCAAGGTTGATGCCAAGCGAGCGAACTTCGCGCAGCAGCACTTGGAATGATTCGGGCGTGCCCGCGTCCATGTGAAAGTCGCCATCGACGATGTTCTTATACATCTTGGTGCGACCATTGACATCGTCGGACTTGACAGTGAGCATTTCTTGCAGCGTATAGGCGGCGCCATAGGCTTCGAGCGCCCACACTTCCATCTCGCCGAATCGCTGACCGCCAAATTGCGCCTTTCCGCCGAGCGGCTGCTGCGTGACAAGGCTGTAGCTGCCAGTGGAGCGCGCATGCATCTTGTCATCGACCAAGTGATTGAGCTTCAACATGTACATGTAGCCGACGGTCACCGGGCGATGAAACTGCTCCCCTGTGCGCCCGTCGTAGAGCGTGCACTGGCCGGACGTTGGCAGGTCCGCAAGCGCAAGCAGGCGTTTTATTTCTTGCTCGGACGCACCGTCGAACACAGGTGATGCAAAGGGGATGCCTTTGGTCATGTTGCGTGCGAGTTCGAGCATCTGGTCGTCGGAAAAGGCATCAAAATCTTGACTGCGCCCTTCGCCTTCGTTGAAGATTTGGTGCAATGTCTCGCGCAGCACGCACGCCGCTTTCTCTTTTTCCTTGGATGACTCGATCAGCGCATTGATCTTATTGCCCATTTCTTTCGCGGCCCAGCCGAGGTGCGCTTCCAATATCTGGCCCACGTTCATGCGCGAAGGCACGCCGAGCGGGTTGAGGATGATGTCCACGGGTTCGCCGTTCTCGTCATATGGCATGTCTTCGACAGGCATGATCACGGAGATCACGCCCTTGTTGCCGTGCCGACCAGCCATCTTGTCGCCGGGCTGAATACGACGTTTGACAGCGAGCATCACCTTGATGGTTTTCAAGACGCCCGGCGGCAGATCCTCGCCGCGCTGCAGCTTCTGCTTCTTGTCTTGATAGGCATCTTCAAGATCGCTCTGACGTTTGGTCAACTGCAATTCGGCCTGGTCAAGCTCTTCGTTGCATTCTTCAACGACCATGCGCAGGCCAAACCAGTCCTTGCGCGCGAGACCATCGAGGTATTCATCGCTCACCGTTGTGCCGGAGCGCTTGCCGGGTGCACGGACAGCCTTCTTGCCGACGAGAATGCGACGCAGGCGTTCGTAGGTGGCTTCCTCATAAATGCGGAATTCATCGTCGAGGTCTTGGCGAATCTCGCGAAGCTGTTGATCTTCAATGCTTTGCGCGCGTTCGTCCTTCTCCACGCCTTCGCGGGTGTAGATCTGCACATCGACCACCGTGCCCCTAACACTCGACGGAACGCGCAGCGACGTGTCCTTCACATCGGAGGCCTTCTCTCCGAAGATGGCGCGCAGCAGCTTTTCTTCCGGCGTCAACTGGGTTTCACCTTTGGGCGTGACCTTGCCGACGAGCACATCGCCCTGATCGACTTCCGCGCCGATGTACACAACGCCCGATGCATCAAGGTGACGAAGGGCACCTTCACCGACATTGGGAATGTCCGAAGTGATCTCATCGGCACCGAGCTTGCTGTCGCGCGCCGTGCAGATCAGTTCCTGAATGTGGATGCTCGTGAATCGATCTTCAGAGACAACGCGCTCGGAGATCAGAATTGAATCCTCGAAGTTGTAGCCGTTCCACGGCATGAGCGCGATACGCATGTTTTGGCCGAGGGCGAGCTCGCCGAGATCAATGGAAGGTCCGTCGGCAAGTACATCACCCGGTTCGACGACTTCGCCCGCACGCACGAGCGGACGCTGATTGATGCAGGTGTTCTGGTTCGAGCGCATGAACTTCTTGAGATTGTAGATGTCAACGCCCGCCTCACCGGTTTCGGTTTCCTGCTCACGAACCCGAACGATGATGCGCCCAGCATCAACATTTTCGACCATGCCGCCGCGCTTGGCGACTTCGCATACACCTGAATCAATGGCAAGCCGACGCTCTATGCCGGTGCCGACGAGCGGCGTTTCGGCGCGAATCAAAGGCACGGCTTGGCGCTGCATGTTCGATCCCATGAGCGCACGGTTGGCATCATCGTGCTCAAGAAAGGGGATGAGCGATGCGGCGATTGACACCACTTGCTTCGGCGATACATCCACATAATCGATGTTGTCTGCGGTCGTCTTCAGAAATTCGTTGTTGCGACGAACATCGATCAGTTCATCGACAAACCTTCCGTCTTCAATCTTGGAACCTGTTTGCGCGATGACGTAGTCGGCCTCGTCGACAGCGGACAGATAGGTGATCTCGTCGGTGACAACACCGCCCGTAACCTTGCGGTACGGCGTTTCAAGAAAGCCATATTCGTTGGTTCGCGCATAGGTAGCGAGGTTGTTGATGAGACCGATGTTGGGACCTTCAGGCGTCTCGACTGGGCAGACACGTCCATAGTGCGTGGGGTGTACGTCGCGAACTTCAAAGCCAGCGCGTTCGCGCGTCAGGCCGCCCGGCCCGAGCGCTGAGATGCGGCGCTTATTGGCCACTTCCGAGAGCGGGTTGTTTTGATCCATGAATTGCGAGAGCTGGCTTGAACCGAAGAACTCGCGTACCGCCGCCGCAACCGGCTTGGCGTTGATCATGTCCTGCGGCATGAGGCCTTCGCTTTCGGCAACGCCGAGGCGCTCCTTGACAGCGCGCTCAACCCTCGTCAGACCGATGCGAAACTGGTTTTCAGCCATTTCACCGACCGAGCGCACGCGCCGGTTGCCGAGATGGTCAATGTCGTCCACCGTGCCCTTGCCGTTGCGGACATCAATGAGGGTGCGCAGAACATCGACAATGTCGCCCTTGCTAAGGACACCCTCCCCGTCAATGCTGTCGCGGCCAAGGCGGCGGTTGAACTTCATGCGGCCAACAGCGCTCAAATCGTAGCGCTCATCCGAAAAGAACAGGCGCTCGAACAGGCCGTCCGCCGCTTCCCGGGTCGGTGGCTCGCCTGGGCGCATCATGCGGTAGATCTCGACGCGCGCTTCGAACTGGTTGCGCGCTGGGTCTGTTCGGAGCGTCTCGGAGAGGTAATTGCCGCAGTCAAGATCGTTGGTGTAGATGGTCGTGATGTCATCAAATTTGAGCTCTTCGATACGTTCAAGCAGCTCTTCGGTGATGATGGTGTTGCACGGCAGCACTTCTTCGCCGGTGCTCTTATCGATCAAAGCATTTGCGATGACCTTGCCAATCAAGTATTCACGCGGCACATCGAGGCGGCGGAAGCGCGTGGCGGCGATTTGCCGCACATGGCGCGCTGTAATGCGGCGGCCTTGCCCGACGATGAGCGAGCCATCTTTGGCGCGAATATCGAAACTGGCGACATCACCGCGCATGCGCTCAGGGACCAAGTCCATGGAATACTTGCCACCACGCTTGCGGTGGAAGCTGACCTTATCAAAGAAGAGATCGAGCATCTCTTCGCCCGAATAGCCGAGCGCGCGCAGCATGATGGTGGCGGGCAGCTTGCGCCGGCGGTCGATGCGCACATAGACGAGGTCCTTGGGGTCGAACTCAAAGTCGAGCCACGAGCCGCGATACGGAATCACGCGCGCCGAGTACAAGAGCTTCCCGGAGGAATGTGTCTTGCCCTTGTCGTGGTCGAAGAAAACGCCCGGCGAGCGGTGCAGTTGCGAGACGACAACCTTTTGCGTGCCGTTGACAATGAAGGTGCCATCTTCGGTCATGAGCGGAATCTCGCCCATGTACACTTCCTGTTCCTTGACTTCCTTGATCGTTTTGTAATTGTTTTCCTTGTCGTAGAGCTTCAGTTGCACTTTGACGTGCAGCGGTGCCGCATAATTGGCGCCGCGTTGCAGGCATTCCTTCACATCGAAGACAGGCTCACGAAAGTTGTAGCTCACGTAGTCGAGCTCGGCATTTTCAGACCGGCTCTTGATAGGGAATATGGATTTGAAAGTAGCGTGCAGTCCATGGTCCTCGCGATTCTTGGGCGGCACATCGCGCTGTAGGAACTTGCGATAGGAGTCAATCTGAATCGCCAGCAAGTAGGGTATTTCCATCACTTCGGGCAGGGTGCCGAAATCCTTACGCAGACGCTTCTTTTCCGCTAAGCTGAGTGTCATGGGGAGCTCCTTCATTTGTTGCCTGTGTTCGTTGCCTGTGTTCACTATGCTGCCTAGCGCATTACTGAACTTTTATGGACTGAATCTGGATCGAATCTGGCTTGTCTTGCCTACATTGTCAGGCTTCACTGGGAGCGTAGCGCGGACATTGCAAAACGACGCGCTTGGCGCGACGCCAAGCGCGAGGACGGAGCACTAGAGGCAAGCCTACAAGCAAGAGCGATTACTTGAGTTCTACGCTGCCGCCTGCTTCTTCTATTTGCGCCTTGTAGGATTCGGCTTCTTCCTTGCTGACGCCTTCTTTCACGGCTTGCGGCGCGTCATCGACTACGGCCTTGGATTCTTTGAGTCCGAGGCCAGTGATCGCTCTCACCGCTTTGATGACATTGACTTTCTTGTCGCCTGCCGCGGTGAGAATCACGTCGAATGCGGTTTGCTCTTCGACCGGCGCCTCGCCGCTGGCATCGCCGGATGCAGCTGCGGCAGGCGCCGCAACCGCTGCGGCGGCGATCACGCCAAAGCGCTCCTCCATCATCTTGACGAGCTCGACCACGTCCATCACGCTCATCTCAGCGACGGCGTTCACAATATCGTCTTTGGACAAATCCATTTCTTGTTCCTCTTGGGTGGTAATAGGTGTGGGTGTGAGGGTGTGTGCGCCTTGTACTGGCTACTCTTTGTTGACCGTGGCATACGCGCTCAAGGCAAGCACGACTTTCTGCGGCACGGCAGACAAGGTTTGGGCAAGTTTCGCTATTGGCGCGTTGAGGACGCCTATCAACTGTGCGAGGGCTTGATCTCGTGTTGGCATGTTGGCGAGGCTTGAGAGTTCCTCACCGGGCACGAGATGCCCGTCCACCGAGATAGCACGTACCGCCATCGACTCGTGCTCTTTGACGATATCCCGCATCAAGCGGGCAAGTGCACCCGCATCGTCACGAGTTGATGCGAGTAGGCTCGGACCTTTCAGGCTCACTTCGAGGCAGGCGTGAGGCGTATTCGAGAAAGCAAGCTTTGCGAGCCGGTTGGGCACGACTTTCAGTTCGATGTCTTGCGCGCGTGCGCGCACGCGCATGTCGGTCATGGCGGCTACATCAAGGCCGCGATAGTCGGCGAGCAGCAGCGCTGACGACTGGCTCGCCAAGGCGTGCATATCCTCGACAAGCGCTTCCTTTCTCTCTCGTGTCATCGGCATGGGTGGCGTCCTTTTCGGTTCGTCTTTTTCGGTGTGCCTGTTTGCTAAGGCCGCGGGTCAAATCGAGAGGGTGGAGAGGTCGATGGCAAGGCCAGGACCAAACGTGCTCGACAGCGTCAGCTTCTTCAGGTAGATGCCTTTTGACGAAGCAGGCTTGACGCGCTTCAGGTCACTCAGCAGGGCTTCGATATTCTCCTGCACATGCACCGGCTCGAATCCGACTTTGCCGACGCAGCCGTGAACAATGCCGCCGCGGTCGGTGCGAAATTGAAGTTGCCCGGACTTGGCATCACGAACAGCACTCGCGACATCGTCGGTAACGGTGCCTGACTTCGGGTTCGGCATAAGTCCGCGGGGCCCAAGAATGCGCGCAAGCGGACTCACGGTTTTCATCGCGTCGCGGGCGGCAATGACGGTATCGAAGTCGAGTTCGCCGTCTTTCACGCGCTCTGCGAGCTCGTCGAGCCCGACCACATCAGCGCCAGCTTCACGGGCCGCATCTGCCTGCTCATCGCTTGCGAACACCGCAACACGAATGGTCTTGCCATTGCCGTGCGGCAGCTTGGTGGCGCCGCGCACATTCTGGTCTGAGCGGCGCGGATTGACGCCGAGGTTGACCGACACGTCAAGCGACTCCGCGAACTGCTCGTCGTTGGCTTTATCCGGCGCTTTATCGGGCGTCACGGCCTTGATCAGGTCGAGCGCGTCTTCAACTGAATAGGCGCGCGTCGAATCAACAAGTTCACGAATTTTCTTTTGGCGCTTGCTAAGTTTCATGAAAGTAGCCTGTTGGTTGTGTGGCTTGAGTCGCTTGCGGGATTGTGATCAGTGGTGGTTGCCGGAATCCGAGGTCAAGCGTCCACACTCACTTCAATACCCATGCTGCGAGCGGTGCCCGCGATGGTATTGAACGCTGCCTCGGTACTTGCCGCATTCAAATCGTCCTTTTTGAGCGCGACAATTTCTTCGATCTGTGCCCGGCTGACCGTGCCGACCTTATCGGTGTTAGGCGTCGGCGAGCCTTTGTCGATGCCCGCCGCCTTGCGCAGCAAAAAGGCAGCCGGAGGTGACTTGACGACAAAATCGAACTTCCGGTCTGCATACGCCGAAATGATCACTGGCACGGGCATGCCCTTCTCAAGGTGCCCGGTGGCGGCATTGAAGCGGGTGCAGAAGTCTTGAATATTGAGGCCATGCTGGCCAAGTGCCGGGCCAATTGGCGGGGCAGGATTGGCAGCCCCCGCGGGCACTTGCAGTTTGATGTATGCGCTTACGTCAGCCACGTTACGTTCTCCTTGCAGGTTCGCACATCATAGAGACGCACTTAGCCTTTCTCCACTTGCGTAAATTCAAGCTCGACCGGTGTCGAGCGCCCAAAAATAGTCACGGCGACTTTGAGCTTGCTGTTTTCATAGTCGACCGTCTCGACCACACCACTGAAGTCGTTGAACGGACCTTCGGTGACGCGCACAATCTCGCCGGGTTCATAAATGATTTTCGGCCTCGCCTTGTCACCGCGGCCAGCTTCGACACCGGCCAAAATCGATTCTGCTTCAGCGGGCGTCAGCGGCGTCGGGTCGTCGGCTTTGCCGCCGATAAAACCAAGTACCTTTGGCGTGTCCTTGACGAGGTGCCACGTGTGGTCGTTCAGACGCATTTCCACAAGCACATAGCCTGGAAAGAACTTGCGCTCGCTGCGGCGCTTCTGACCGCCTCGCATCTCCACCACTTCCTCAATCGGCACCAGCACGTCTCCAAAGCAATCGGCAATCGCCGATTCGCGAATACGATCATCAAGCGCTCGCTTGACCGCCTTTTCATAGCCGGAATAGGCTTGCACGACATACCAGCGCTTGGGTTTTGCGTCGGCCGCAGGTTCGATTGTCGCTGTGTTGTTATCCATGGAGCTCACTCACACCTAGCCGATGACGGACGATACCAGCCAACTTAATAGAGAATCCAGCCCCCACAAGATGATCGCAAACACAATGACGAGCAGGATGACAATAAAGGTTGTCTGCGTCGTCTCTTGACGCGTTGGCCACACGACACGTCGAATCTCTGTGCGCGCCTCCTTGAGAAGAGAGATAATCGCCGCACCCTTCTCGGTTTGCGATGCGACGCCGAGGGCGACCACCGCGAGCGCAATAATGGCAAGCACGCGGTACAGCAGTGACTGCTCGCCCAAATACCAATTGCCAAATATGGCTGCGGCGGCGATCGCGAGTACGACAAACCACTTTAGCCAGTCGAGGCTCGATGTGCGCATCGGCGTGTTCATTTCGAAATCTAATTGCGTCTTCTTTCTTTGCGTTTTCTGCGGTTCGTCTGCGATGGCAAATGTGCTTCTTACAGCGCGAAATGGCAGGTCAGGAGGGGATCGAACCCCCAACCTGCGGTTTTGGAGACCGCTGCTCTACCAATTGAGCTACTGACCCGTCGCTATGAAACCTGCGTTTTCTTGATGCTCGCTCCACCTAGTTCACGATGCTGGTGACGACGCCCGCGCCCACCGTTCTGCCGCCTTCGCGGATGGCGAACCGCAACCCTTCATCCATGGCAATTGGGCTGATGAGCTTGATTTTCATGTTGACGTTGTCGCCGGGCATGACAACGGAAGTGGCTTCCGGCAGTTCAATCTCTCCGGTCACGTCGGTCGTGCGGAAATAGAACTGCGGCTTGTAGCCAGAGCGGAACAGCTTGTTGCGGCCACCTTCCTCTTCGGTGAGGACATAGGCTTCCGCTTCAAATTCCGTGTGCGGGGTGATGGTGCCTGGCTTGGCGAGCACCTGCCCGCGCTGCACATCAGAACGATCCATCCCACGCAAAAGCGCACCGATATTCTCGCCAGCACGGCCCTCGTCGAGCAGCTTGCGGAACATCTCGATGCCGGTGCAGACCGTTTTGCTGGTTTCTTGGCGAATGCCGACAATCTCGACTTCTTCGCCTTGCTTCAGGATGCCGCTCTCCACGCGCCCAGTCACAACAGTGCCACGGCCTTGAATGGTGAAGACATCTTCAATGGGCATGAGGAATGGCTTGTCGATATCGCGCTCCGGCTCTGGTACATAGCTGTCGAGCGTTTCGAGCAGCTTCTTGATGGACTCCACGCCTTCTGCATCGCCTTCGAGCGCTTTGAGCGCACTGCCAACGATGATGGGCGTGTCGTCACCCGGAAACTCATAGGTGTTCAGGAGGTCGCGCACTTCAAGGTCAACGAGCTCGATGAGTTCGGGGTCGTCTGCGAGGTCAGCCTTATTGAGGAACACGACGATGCGTGGCACACCGACCTGACGACTAAGAAGAATGTGCTCGCGCGTTTGCGGCATGGGACCGTCGGAGCCATCGACAACAAGAATCGCGGCATCCATCTGCGCGGCACCGGTGATCATATTTTTGACATAGTCGGCGTGGCCCGGGCAGTCAACGTGCGCGTAGTGACGTGAGTCAGTTTCGTACTCGACATGCGAGGTGGCAATAGTGATGCCACGCTCTTTTTCCTCGGGTGCGTTATCGATTTCGTCAAACGCTTTGATTTCGCCGCCGCCTTGCATTTCGGCGCATACCTTCGTCAATGCCGCCGTTAAAGTCGTCTTGCCGTGGTCAACGTGACCGATCGTACCGACGTTGACGTGCGGCTTGGTACGCTCAAATTTCTCTTTCGCCATGATGCCTTTGATCTCCCTTCTGTGATGTCTTTGTGATGGCTAGGACAGTGGTGTGTGGATGTGTTTGAGGCTGCTTCAAGCGTCCACGACTAGAGACTAGTCGCTGCCCGCAAGGCGCCGCCCCGGCCCTTGGTGCTCACAACCGGATTTGAACCGGTGGCCTCTTCCTTACCAAGGAAGTGCTCTACCGACTGAGCTATGTGAGCGATTGTCGTCTTTCTCCTTTCTTGCCGCTGGTGCCGGTGCCTGCCAGTGCTGCGGCCGTCTCCAAGCAGCCCGCGCGGAGCGGGTAGCGGGAATCGAACCCGCATTATCAGCTTGGAAGGCTGAAGTTCTACCATTGAACTATACCCGCCTGCACCCGCCGAAATCGCCTGTCAACACTTCCAAGAAAGGAAACGTCAAGTGACCAAACTTGAAATTTCCTTTCGTCAGTTCTGCCAGCACAACTATCTTGATGATCCCGCGACGCATGGTGCAGGGGGTAGGATTCGAACCTACGAAGGCTGTGCCGTCAGATTTACAGTCTGATCCCTTTGGCCGCTCGGGAACCCCTGCAAGCAAAAGAGGCGAATTATCTCGCTTCGCGATGTGGGGTGTCAAGCAGAAGTTGCGGGGCGTTGCCGACATCATACTGCTCTTTAGTGTTCGAGTTCTGCTGCGGCAGTTCAATCAGATGATCATGGATAACGAAATGGATGGTGGACGAGGGATGGGGCACTCGTCGAATATAGGCGACACAAAGATCGACTATTATTCGCATCACCGTATACAGGAAAGGCGCGAAGTAGATTTTCTTGTGGTCAAGGATGGCGAGCCTTGGAGCCTTGTCGAAGTCAGGCGCAAGGACACATCCATTGGTAAGGCGCTTGCGCAATATCAAGACAAACTCTCCATTCCGTTCGCATTTCAAGTGGTGATCGATGCCGATTACGTGGCCGCAAACTGTTTCGAGCGTCCCGGCCCGCCGTTGGTCGTACCGGCGCGCACGCTCCTCTCACAACTCTTGTAGCTGCCAGAAGTGCAAAGTCACCACCGAACATTCATAGAACTGTCACAATTTTGTAGTCAAAGCTTCATGCCGAACCTTTAGCATGTGGCTTTTGCTGTTGGGGCGTGTGCGCCATGCGTGCAAGACTTTCACACCTGTTTCTCATTACCGCTTCGGCAATGCTGCTCAGTGCCTCGCTGATGGCGGATGGGCAAGTTCAAGGCAGGGTCAGCGATCAGACCGCGACCGTGTATTTCGATGGCGCGATCGTGCGGATTGTCGAGACAGGCGATGAAACCGTGACCGAGGACGGCGGCAGATTTCGCTTCTCCGGAGTCGATGCAGGCGAATATGAGGTCGAAGTGTCCTATATCGGCGCTGCGCCCGTCACGCAGGCGTTTTCTGTGACAGACAACGAGATGACGACGCTGCCCATCAAAATTGGTGAACAAGTCGAATTGATTGAGAACTTGATCGTGGTCGGGCAGTTTGCTGGTGCGCTCGGCGCGATCAACCAGATGCGCTCAGCAGACAATCTGGTGTCAGTGGTCTCTTCGGACGCGATTGGTCAGTTTCCTGATGAGAACGTCAGCGAAGCGCTGCAGCGCGTCAGCGGCGTGTTCATCGAGCGCGACCAAGGGGAAGGGCGCTTTGTTGGCATTCGCGGCATTGATCCACGCCTCAACGTTGCGAGCATCAATGGACTCAACGTGCCAGCGCCCGAAAACGACCGGCGCAATGTCGCTTTGGATGTCATTCCATCTGACTTGGTCGAAAGTCTCGAAGTCACCAAGAGCCTGACGCCAGATCAGGATGGTGATGCCGTCGGCGGCACCATCAATATCAAGAGTCTGACTGCGTTTGATCGCGATGGACGCAGCTACAAGCTGCAGGGGCAAGCCTATTACAACGAGATGGAAGAGGACGACGGCCATAAATTCGCGGGCACCTTTACCAATGTCTTCGACTTCTTCGGCGGCGAGTTCGGCGTGGCCTTTAGCCTCTCGAGCAACGAGCGCAGCTTCGGTACCGACAACGTTGAATCCGATGGCGGCTGGTCTAATGACGATGGCGTTCGTTTTCACGAAGAAATGGAAGCCCGCAACTATCAAATCGTTCGCGAGCGGGACGGCATGGCGCTCAATCTCGACTTCCGGGCGTCTGATACATCGAGCTTTTTTCTGCGCTCGCTTGCCAGTCAGTACAGCGATCAGGAGTTTCGCAATCGGATAGAGTACAAGCTCGACCGAGGTGATGTGACGTTTGATGCGGATACCTTGACGGCGCGAAATACGAGACTGCAGCGCGAGCTTAAAGATCGCTACGAAGAGCAGGAAATTTCTTCGATCATGTTCGGCGGCGAACATCTCGTTCGCGACTGGACGATTGAATACAGTGCTGGCATCTCAGATGCAAGCGAGGTTGAGCCTGATCGCATCGACGCCGAATTTCAATACAACAAGGTGGCGTCCGCCGGCTACCGAGGCACCGGCGACATTCCGAGCCTCTTCCACAGCGAGGATGCCGATGTTGCCGAGAACTATGAACTCAGAGAAATCGTTGTCGAGGACAACAGCACTGAGGACGAAGAGCGCGCGCTTCGCATTGATTTCACGAGAGAGGCGAACTTTGGCGACTACACAGGCAAGATCAAGTTCGGTGCCAAGCTACGCACGAGAGAAAAAGGCAACGATGCCAACCTGCGCATATTCGAGGACTTTGACGATGCCTTTGACGACGCGCCGCATCTCGGTCAGTTTGTCGGCTCAGGTGGCGCCTACGAGCTCGGCGCGTACGGGCCGTTCTTCGACCCGGGTCTGCAGCAGCGCTTTGTCTGGGACCACATCGGCGGCAACGCGGCCTGCGATCTTGCGACCTACGATGAAGATGCCTGCCCTTTTATCATGGATGAGGACGGCTCGCGCGTCGGCTCAGCGCGAGACTACGAGATGCGCGAGGATGTCAGCGCACTCTATGTGATGAGCCGGGTGAAGCTCGGCAAGCTGCGCGTTGTCTACGGTCTCCGCTACGAGCAGACCAAGTTCGAGGCCGATGGCTTCAGCGTTCGCGAAGTGGACGTGCGCGGCGAAGACGATGTGCAGATTGCTCCGGTCTCATTTGAAAGCGACTATCAGAACTTTTTGCCAAGCATAAACCTGCGCTACAAGCCATCGGACAACCTTATTGTCCGCGCGGCCTACACGCACTCGGTTGCGCGCCCGTCATTCGGCGATGTGTCACCGACTGCCGATGCCATTGAGATCGAGCAGGACGACGATAAGATCGAGTTGAAAGTCGAAGCTGGGAACCCGGCGCTCGATCCGTTCGAATCTCGGAATTTCGACTTTGCCGTTGAGTACTATCCTGAACGACTCGGCGTTCTCAATGCAGGCTTTTTCCACAAGAAGATCGACAACTTCATTTTCCAAGCCGATGTCAGCGGAATCGTTGACGCGGCGGCCTATGCGGGTTCGCTTGCCGTCACTGACCTCGAAGTGTTCGAGCCGCGCAACGGCAATGCAGCGGACCTCTACGGGATCGAAGTCGGGTGGACGCGATACTTCTCCGAGTTGCCGTCGCCGTTCGACGGTCTGATCTTGATGGCCAACGCCACCTTCACGGACAGTGAAGCCGACCTCGGACTTGGTGATGGTGCCGGTCGAGGCAGCGATACCGCCCTGCCGCTGCAAGCCGATATGGTCGCCAACTTCGTGATCGGCTACGAGAAAGGTCCGTGGAGCCTGCGTCTTTCGTCGGCCTACATCAGCGAGCGCCTCGCAGAAATCAATTTCGAGGACGACAGCAACGATATCTACGAGCATGGGCATCATCAGGTCGATCTGACCGTGAAGTACGATGTCAGCGATCAGTTGCAGGTCTATTTCAACGCCATCAACCTCAACGAAGAACCCAACTACCGCTACTACGGCAGCTCGCGCTTCAATGCGCAATACGACGAGATTGGGCGCTCATTCGCGCTCGGTGTCACCTACCGGAGCTATTGATTGATGCAAGCTATGCGAATCGCGCCGCTATTGCTTGTCTTCGTCGCAAGCTGTGCGCAGCCGGCGGACTACCCTAGGGTTGCCGCCACTGTAGAGACTGCGCCGGTGGCGAGCAAAAGGGATGCGGCGGATGATCCCGCTGTGTGGGTCAATGTGGCCGATCCAAGCTCGAGCCTCATTCTTGCAACCGATAAGCGCCGCGGACTTGCCGTGTACGATCTCGCGGGCGCTGAACGTCAGTTCATCGAGCGCGGCAGACTGAACAATGTCGATTTGCGGCGAGACGTGCGGCTTGGCGGTGTCGAGACCACGCTTGCGGCTGCCACCAATCGAACGACGCAGAGCTTTGACGTGTTCGAGGTGTCCGCCGAAGGGCATGTGACGTTTCGAATCGAACAGCCGATTGAAATGGACGACCCCTACGGCATCTGCATGATGCGCGATGAACGAGGCAACGCATCAGTGTTCGTCAACGACAAGAACGGCGACTATCAAGAGTGGCGACTCACGCATGCTGGCGAACTCGCACCGGTACTCATGGCGAGCTTCGCGCTCAGCAGTCAGCCGGAAGGATGCGTGGTGGATGATCGCACCGGCCTGCTCTACGCGGGTGAAGAATCGCGCGGCGTGTGGGTGATGCCAGCGGATGCAAGCCGAGCGGATGAGATGACGCTCATTGACAGTGTCGGCGAGGGGCCGCTGGTCGCCGACGTTGAAGGCATGTCGGTCTACTCGGGCGATGCCGGGCGCTCGTTCTTGGTGGTTTCAAGCCAAGGCGACGACAGCTTTGCCGTCTATCACATTGAAGATGCACATCGTTACCTTGGTTCATTTCGCGTGACCGATCATCCTGAATTGCCAATCGATGGCGTGCAGGAAACCGACGGCCTTGACATGACAGCCCACGCGCTGGGCGATCAATTTCCGCAAGGCATGCTCGTCGTGCAAGACGGAGACAACCGTCTCCCGCCCGACAATCAGAACTTCAAATTGATCGATTGGCGCGAAGTGGCGGCAATTTTTCCGTTGCGCTAGCATACGCTTTTAGACGAGGGAGGTAAGGACACGCCTCCGTCCCCGCAAATGACCCAAGACCTTTCGACCTCATCCGGTTGCTCCCATGTAATGCCGACCTACGCACGCCTGCCCGTATCTTTCGAGCGTGGCACAGGGGCATGGCTCTACGACCAAGATGGCAATCCCTATCTCGACGCCTTGACCGGCATCGCCGTATGCGGGCTCGGCCACGCCCACGAGGGCGTTCAGAAAGTCGTCGCGAAACAAGCGGGGACGCTTTTGCACACATCCAATCTATATGAGATCGACCTGCAAACGTCGCTTGCTGCACGCCTGTGCGAAATCTCCGGCATGGACAACGTCTTCTTCTGCAACTCAGGCGCCGAAGCGAACGAGGCAGCAATCAAGATTGCGCGCATGTACGGTCACAAGCTCGGCATCGACAATCCGATTATCCTAGTGATGCGCGGCGCCTTTCACGGGCGCACCCTCGCCACGCTCACTGCTACCGCCAACCGCAAGATCCAAGCTGGCTTCGAGCCGCTGGTACCAGGGTTCGTGCGCACTGAGTTCGGCGATATGGATGCGGTACGCGCCACCACCAAGAACACCAAGAACATTGTGGCGGTGTTGGTCGAGCCGATTCAAGGCGAAGCCGGCATCCATCAACCGCCTACAGGCTACCTGCGGGCATTGCGCGATCATTGCGAGGCGCACAACTGGCTGCTGATGCTCGACGAAGTACAGACGGGCAATGCGCGCACCGGCAGATACTTCGCATTCCAGCACGAGCGCGGCCTGCTGCCCGACGTGTTGACAACAGCCAAAGGTCTCGGCAATGGCGTACCGATCGGCGCCTGCCTCGCCGCAGGCAAGGCCGCGGGCATGCTCGGCGCAGGCGCACACGGCTCGACATTCGGCGGCAATCTTCTTGCGTGTGCCGCCGCCCACGCCGTGCTCGACGCTATCGAGTCGGGTGACCTTGAAGCCCGTGCGACCGCCCTCGGCAAACGCATTCGCAGCGGCATCGAGTCGGCGCTCTTGGGTTCGAACCGAATCAAAGAGATTCGCGGACTCGGCCTCATGATCGGCGTCGAGCTTGCCGCTGAGACGAAGGGCGTTGTGCCTGCGGCGCTAGAGAGAGGTCTGCTGATCAACTGCATTGGCGACCGCGTGGTGCGACTGCTGCCAGCGCTGACAATGAACGATGAGGAAGCCGATGAGTTGGTAGCGAGGCTTGCTGACACGCTCAAAGCGCTGTAACGGGGCTGCGGCAAGATGGCTAGGCACTTCCTGACGCTGCTCGATTTCTCATCGGACGAGCTTCGCGGTCTTGTCGCGCGCGCCAGCGAGTTTCGGCGCTTGGCGACTGACGGGCAGGTGTACCAACCGCTCAAGGGCAAAGTGCTACTGATGATCTTCGAGGCGGCTTCGAGCCGCACGCGCGTTGCGTTTGAATCGGGCATGAGTTCGCTCGGTGGACATGCCATCAATCTCGCGCCCGGCGATTCGCAGCTAGGACGGGGTGAGCCTGTCGTGGATACCGCCAAGGTGCTTTCGGGCATGGTCGATGGCATGGCCATTCGCACCATTGATCACGAGCGTTTGCAGGAATTTGCGTCCGCAGCGAGCGTGCCGGTGATCAACGCCATGTCGAGTCGCTCGCACCCTTGCCAGCTACTCGCCGATATGCAAACGTACTGTGAGCTTCGGGGGGATATCCAAGGCAAGCGCGTCGCATTCATTGGCGACGGATACAACATGTGCCTGAGCTATATCGAAGCGTCGCAGCAGTTCGGATTTGATCTCATGGTAGCCGCGCCCGATGGCATGGCGCCGGAAGTGCCTCGGTGTGCTGAGCAGGTCGATGTGTGCAGCTCGCCACCAGATGCGGTGCGCGGCGCTGACCTTGTAGTCACTGACGTATGGACATCCATCGGCCACGATGAAGAGCGCGAAGCACGCATCGCCCACTTCAAAGGCTTTCAAGTGACGCCAGCCTTGCTCGACCTTGCGAAGCCGGACGCGCTCTTCATGCACTGCCTGCCCGCGCATCACGGCGAAGAAGTGTCCGTAGGGCTATTGGACGATCCGCGCTCGGTCGTCTGGCACGAGGCGCACAACCGGCGCTTCTCGCAGCAGGCGCTGCTTGAGCATCTGCTGGTGTAGTGTCCCGTAAACAAGTGTGGTTCAATCGTCTCAACAGCAAGAACAAATTCATCGCAGCGCAAATCGCCGCAAAGCATAAGGCCGCACATCGATCTCGCTCTCACGCTCAATCACAGCATCGGCGAGCAGCCTGCCCGAGGCAACCGCGTGCGTCCAACCCAACGCGCCGTGCCCAGTATTGACGTAGAGATTCGCTTTTTTGGTGGCGCCGATGATCGGCCTGCCATCGGCGGACAAGGGCCGCAACCCCGCCCAAGGCGCAAGCTGATCCCTCCTCAAGGTCGCAGCATAATCCGGGTACACCGACTGCAGAAGCGAGAACAGGTTGTCAATGCGGCCCTTGGCAATTGACAGGTCGAACCCTGCAAATTCCCCTGTTCCGGCGACCCGCACGACACGCGCGAGCGGGTTGATCAGCGCGTGCTGGTTCAAATCGACGATGGCATGACGGGGTGGGTCGTTCCAAGCCAGTTTCGACGGGCTGATCGAATAGCCTTTGGCTGGCGCAATCGGTAAGTAGACACCGAGACTGCGGGCGAGACGGCCCGAGTAGCTGCCACTTGCAATGACAAGCTTGTCGGCCTCGAAAACTTCGCCGGGCGCAGCAGCGCGCACACCGTTTGAGCCGACATCAAGATGCGTGATCAAGGTACCGAAATTGAACTGCACGCCCATGTCGCGACAGCGCTTCACGAGCATCTGCCCGTAGGCAAACGCATCCGCGGACTCGTCGGCCTCGAATCTGACTGCACCGACCAGTTTCTCGCCGATAGGCATGAGCGTCGGCTCGCGCTCTAGCAGCCTGTCGCGGTCAAGCACCTCATACTCACCGCCGTCTGCCGCTACTACATCGGCGATGCGAAGAAACGACTCGAAGTGCCTCTCGGAACGCTGCACGATAAGACAGCCCCTTAATTCGGAACTGAACGCAAGCCCGTCTGAGTGTGCAAGGTCATCCATCAGCATCTTTGAGTAGGCGGCCAAGCGCCGGTTGGCGATGAGTCCCTCGCGAAACTTGGATGTGCGGCAATTGACGAGAAAGCGAAGTCCGAAGCGCGCCAGGTGGGGCAGCGCGCGCGGATGCACGAGCATCGGCGCGGACTCAGCCTCGCCGGTGAAGTTGGCAAGCAGAGATTGAACGAGCAGGCCAAACACGCCGGGCGCATTCCACGGGTCGGGCGCACCCCGCTGCATGTAGGCACCGTTGGCATGGCTCGTCTCCAAAAGGGCATCCGTCTGCCGCTCGACCACGCGCACTTGGACGCCTTCACGTCGCAGGTAGTAGGCGCTCGCAAGGCCGATGAGCCCTGCGCCAACAACGATGACTCTCACTGGTGACTCGGCGGAGATTCAAGTACAGCGCGTATTTTCGCCCAAGCAGGCGTGTTTGTGACAATAAAAGCGCGACTGCTGCTTGCTCGCCATTCGGTGGATAGTCTTCGGCGACTTACGCTAAAATCTCGTTCGGTCGCGACCATTTAATTGGCTGGAAAACTACTTGAGGCTGTGCCGGCGCAGTTGTTGATGAGAGTGTCGCGTCAAGCCCTTCTTTTCGCCTTGACCGCTGCGATGATCGCCTCGCTCGCAGGCGTTTCGGCGCTTGCCGCCGAGACATACCGCGTGCCGCTGTTCGTGACGGATACGAACTTCGGGCAGACGGGCGTGCTGCGGCTGCACAATCGCTCCGACGAGTCGGGTGAAGTGCTGGTCTACGTGGTCGACAACGCCGGCGCGCGATCGGATTCGGTGTCGCTGTCGCTCGCCGCCAACGCGGCAGTCGAGCTCGACGCAGCCGAACTGAACGCCCGCGGCCTCGGCGCCATCAATGGTCATGTGCGCCTCGAGGTCACGACCACGCTCGACGTAGATGTGCTCGCCTATCTGCGAAGCGCGGACGGCAGCCTCTCCGCCCTGCATGGCCGCGTGCGCGGCAGCTCGGCCGGCGGCGTCCACGACTACCGCGTTCCGTTCTTCGGCGCGGCGCGGGATGCCACGCGTGCCGGCCATCTGCAGATTACGAACGCAAGCGACACTCCGGCGGCGGTGATGATCGAAGGCATCGACGACAACGGCGCGGCGGCCGTCGATGGCGTGGTGGAGATCGGTCTGACCGCAGGCGCGACTCGTGTCCTGAGCGCTCAAGAGCTGGAAGCCGGGGCGGACGGGATCGCCGGGCAGTTCGGCGCGGGCGCGGGGGAATGGCGGCTGAAAGTGACATCCGACCAGCCGCTCGGCGTCGTGAGCTACATCGAGTCACCGCTCGGACGGCTCGACAACCTATCGTCAGCCGGCACGGACGGACTCGCGGCCGGCGACCATGCTGCTTTCGGCGGCCGCCTTTCGGGCGCGGACATCGAGCTCGACGATGGCAACGGAGCACGGCGAATCGCCTTCATGCCCGGCGATGTGTTCAGCGAGACGGCACGACCACCAGGCACGGCCGACACGCGCGTCGGACGCTACGCGTACGCACGCACCGGCGCCGATGCCGGGCGGCTGACGCTCGCCTACGCGGACGGCGGCGACTGCGAACTGAACCTGCACCACAGCAGCCGCATCTCGGGCTGGTACGCCTGGCGGTGCGAGGAAGCGAACGGCGATATCTGGCGCGGCGGCCACTGGTCGGTGCGCGAAGCGCCGAGGCCCGAACCGGCGCCTGAACCGGAACCGCTGCCGGAGCCTTCCGCACCGAAATTCCCGGACGGCGCCGCGCCGGACGATCAGAACTACATTCTCGGCGAAGCGATCGCCCCACTGACCCTGCCCGCCGCGGACGGCGGCAACGGTGAGATTGGCTACGCGCTTGAGCCCCTGCCCTCAGGCCTCGCCTTTGACGCAGCCACGCGTGAGCTCGCTGGCGCGCCCGGAGAGGCAGGCGTCCATCGCGTGCGGTACTCGGCGCACGACATCGACGGCGACGCCGACAGCCTTGCGTTCCTGATCATGGCGCGTGCCCCCGGCTCTTCCGACTGCCTCGTGGGCGAGCCGGTTCGCCCGGGCGGGCGTTGCACTTATCCGGGCAGCGATCAAGCCTTCACTGTGAACGCCGACGGCCGGGCGAGGTTCCTCGCGCTCAGTTCTGCAAACGCGATCAACATTGTCAACCGCCGGTACCGCGGTCGCTTCTACGACTTCCGCGCCATGCACATCGGCGAATGCACATGGCGCATCGAGCGGCTCGAAGGCGTGGAAGGGCCGCCCGCCAACGCCGTGCCGAGGCTGCCAGACTCCGGGCTGCCGGGGAACCTGACCTTCGTCGCCCAGGCGCCAGTCGAGACGCTCGTTCTGCCGGCCGCGACCGGCGGCGACGGCGTGCTCGCCCACAGCCTCTTGCCGACGGTGCCGGGCATGTCCTTTGATGCGCCGTCGCGGACTTTCTCCGGCACGCCGTCGGAACCCGGCGTGTACCGAATGCGCTACCTCGTCGCCGACCGGGACGGCGACAGCGACCAGTTCTCGTTCGCCATCACCGTGATCGAGCCAGCCATGTCAGCCGTGCGGGCTGTTCGCGCGGAGACTCGCCACGTGCCACTGTTCGTGGCGAATACCGGCTTCGGGCAGGTCGGGGTGCTGCGGCTGCACAATCGCTCCGACGAACAGGGGGAAGTGCTTGTCCGCATGGTCGACAATACCGGCGCGCGTTCGGATCCGGTGTCGCTGTCGCTCGCCGCCCGCGCGGCGGTCGAGCTCGACGCCGCCGAGCTGAGAGCCCGCGGCCTCGGCGCGATCAATGGCCGTGTGCGCCTTGAGGTGTCGACTGCCCTTGATGTGGACGTGCTTGTCTACCTGAGAAGCGCGGACGGCAGCCTCTCCGCCTTGCACGACCGCGTGCGCGGCAGCGCCGACGGCGGCATCCACGAGTACCGCGTTCCGTTCTTCGGCGCGGCGCGTGATCCGGCACGCGCGGGCAGGCTGCAGCTCGTGAACGCGGGCGACGCTTCGGCGGCGGTGACGATTGAAGGCATCGATGACAATGGCGCGGCGGCCGTCGATGGCGTAGTGGAGATCAATCTGGCAGCAGGCACAGCACGCCTCCTGAGCGCACAAGACTTGGAAGTCGGGGCGGACGGCATCACGGGGCGGTTCGGCGCCGGCGAGGGCGTGTGGCGGCTGATGATCGCCTCCGACCAGCCGCTCGACGTCGTCAGCTTCATCGAGTCGCGGGTCGGACGGCTCGACAACCTGTCCTCAACGGGCATGGACGGCTTCGCCCCGCAGGATCACGCGGCTTTCGGCGGGCGTCTTTCGGGCGCGAAGATTGCGCTCGACGACGGTAACGGGGAAAGGCGGATCGCCATCGCGCCCGGCGATGCGTTCTCCGAGACACTCACAGGCGCGGCCGACGCGCGCGCCGGGCGCTACGCGTACGCACGCACCGGAACCGATGCAGGGCGGCTGACTCTGGCCTACGACGAGAACGGCGGCGACTGCGAGCTGAACCTACACCACAGTAGCCGCGCCTCGGGCTGGTACGCATGGCGGTGCGATGAAACGGATGGCGATGTCTGGCGCGGCGGCCGCTGGTCCGTGCGCGAAGCGCCGATGCCCGAACCCACGTCCGAACCATTGCCGGAGCCATCCGCGCCGCGGTTCCCGGATGACGCGGCACCGAAAGATCAACACTTCATCCTCGGCGAGGCAGTCACCCCGATGACCCTGCCCGCCGCTGAGGGCGGCAATGGTGAGATTTCCTACGCGCTTGAACCCCTGCCCCTAGGACTCGCCCTTGACGCGACCACGCGCGAGCTCACCGGCGCACCCGAAGAAGCGGGTGTCCATCGCGTGCGATACACGGCGCACGACGCCGACGGCGACGCCGACAGCCTTGCGTTCCTGATCATGGTGCGTACCCCAGGTTCGTCCGACTGCCTCGCGGGCGAGCCGGTTCGCCCGGGCGGGCGTTGCACTTATCCGGGCAGCGATCAAGCCTTCGCTGTGAACGCCGACGGCCGCGCAAGATTCCTCGCGCTCAGCTCGGCAAACGCCATTAACGTCGTCAACCGCCGCTACCGCGGGCGCTTCTACGACTTCCAGGTCGTGCACATCGGCGGCGGCACGTGGCGCATCGAGCGGCTCGAAGGCATTGAGGGCCCTCCCGCCGACGCCGCGCCGCGGCTGCCCGATTCGGGGCTGCCCGGAAACCTGACTTTTGTGGCGGACGCCGAGGCCAGCGCACTCGCCCTGCCAGCCGCCACCGGCGGCGACGGCGCCCTCGCCTACAGCCTCGAACCAAAGGTCCCGGGCATGTCCTTCGATATGCCGTCCCGGACTCTCTCCGGCACGCCGTCGGCACCCGGCGTGTACCGAATGCGCTACCTCGTCGCCGACCAGGACGGCGACAGCGACCAGTTCTCCTTCGCCATCACCGTACTCGAACCCCGACGCCGGCCGGATCTCATTGTCGAATCGGCCGCGCTCAGCAGCACAAGCCTCATTGTTGAACAGTCCTTCACCCTGCAGGTGAGCGTACGCAACAAGGGCAACGCCGAGTCTGCCGCGACAACACTGCGCTACTACAGATCGCTTGACGCCATCATCACAGCCACTGACACCGAGCTGGAGACCGAGGGACTCGGTGCTCTGCCGCCTGCAGCCGCGGGCAGCTGGTCGATCAACCTCACCGCACCTGCGGCCGGCAGCTATTATTACGGCGCGTGCGTGGATACGGTGAAAGACGAGTCCGCCGTCGCCAACAACTGCTCCACTGGCGTGCGCGTGACCGTCAGCGAGCCGCCGCCGCAGCCCGACCTGGTGATCGATCCACCCTCGGCGACGGGCTCCGCCTTGAACCCAGGTGACGGCTTCACGCTGAGCGCTGTCGTGCGCAACCGCGGACGGGACAGATCGGCGACCACCACGCTTCGCTACTACCGTTCGCACGATGCAACCATCACCGTTGCTGACGATGAGATCGGCACTGGCAGTGTGACGAGCCTCGCGGCTGCGGCGACGAGCCTCGTATCCATCGATCTGACCGCACCCGCCGCTGGCACCTACTATTACGGCATTTGCGTGGATGCCGTCGCGGACGAGTCGAACCGCGCCAATAACTGCTCCGCCAGCGTGGCGGTGACGATCGCCGGGCCGCCCGACCTCGTCGTGAGTTCATTCTCGGCGAGCAGCCGAAACCTAGAGCCGGGCGCGGCCTTCACACTGAGCGTCACGGTGCGCAACCGCGGTGGATCACGTTCGGCCGCGACCACGCTACGCTACTACCGCTCGCCTGACAGCACCATCACCACCGTTGACACCGGAGTGGGCACGATAAGCGTGACGAACCTTTCGGCCGCATCGTCGAGCCGCGAATCTATCGACCTGACCGCACCCGCCGCCGGCACATACTACTACGGTGCCTGCATAGACGCCATCGCAAACGAGGCGGACCTCGCCAACAACTGCTCCGCAGGCGTGGCAGTGACCGTTACCGCACCGCCAACTCCCCCCGACCTCGTGGTCGATTCGCCATCGGTCACACGCCAGAGCCTGCAACCGGGCGACCACTTCACACTGAGCGCTGTCGTGCGCAACCGCGGGCAGAACACCTCGTCTGCGACCACGCTACGCTATTACCGTTCATCGAATGCAGCCATCACCACCACCGACATCCAAGTCGGCACCGATGGCGTGGCACGACTTGCGGCCGCGGCGAAGAGCAACGAATCCATCGACCTGACGGCGCCCGCCACTGGCACCTACTACTACGGTGCGTGCGTGGATACCATCACGGACGAGTCAAACACCACCAACAACTGCTCCGCTGGGGTACGTGTGACCGTCAATAACCCACCGGACCTTGTCGTCAGCTCATCTACCCTGAGCAGCCAAAGCCTGACACCGGGCGCGTCCTTCACGCTGAGCGCCACGGTCTCGAACCAAGGCGGGGTGGGTTCGGATGCGACCACGCTGCGCTACTACCGATCGTCCGATGCGAGCATCAGCGGTGCCGACACCGGAATCGGCACTGACAGCGTGGCGGAGCTTTCGACCGGAGCGACAAGCGGCGAGTCCATCAACCTGACGGCGCCCGGCGTTGGCACCTACTACTTCGGTGCGTGCGTGGATGCCGTCGCGGATGAATCAGACACCGCCAACAACTGCTCCGTCGGCGTTCTTCTAACGGTCACTGGGCAACCCGACCTCGTTGTCAGTTCAATCCTGGCGAATAGTCAAAGCGTGGCACCGGGCGGGACCTTCACGCTTAACGGCACTGTGCGCAACAGCGGACTCGCCATCTCTGCCGTCACGACGCTGCGCTACTACCAGTCATTGGATGCGACGATCAGCAATGCTGATACCGGCGTAGGCACTGACAGCATTCCTGCTCGCTCCCCCGCGGCGACATCCACCTTTTCCGCTACCATCACTGCACCCTCAAGCGAGGGCACATACTACTTTGGTGCCTGCGTGGATGCCGTTGCGGGCGAGACAAACACAGCCAACAACTGTTCCGCGAGTGTGCAGGTGACCGTCATGACGCCAAGCAACACACAGACCAACACTTCTACCACAACGGATACCACATTCGATATCGAGATTGTCTACGGAAGCAGTGTTCCGAGCCGTGTCAAAGCAGGGACTGCGAGCGCCGTATCGTTTTGGGAGAGCGCCATCACCGGCGACCTGCCGAACGTGGACTTTTCCGCCAGATCCACCAATAACTCTTGCACCGGGAATACGGATTTTGACGGCGAGGTTGACGATATACGAATCTTCGTCAGCTATCAAAATCTTGATGGTGTGGGCGGCAGCATAGGGGCGGCAGCCTATTGCGGCGCACGCAGTCGTTCCGGACTACCCATACTTGGGTACGTGGAGGTTGATTCTAGTGATCTAAGTCGGCTTGTCTTTGATTCGGGTACTGGGCAAACGTCATATCTGTGGCATACCGCACGGATCAGGATTCTGATGATTCATGAGATTGCGCATGCGCTAGGATTCGGTACGGCTTGGTCCGGTCTCAAGAATTCCGCGATACGTCACGGTGCTCGGCTCGGGCCGCCGCCTGATACCCATTGGCCAGGCACCAATGCAGTGGCTGCATTCAATGCCGCAGGAGGAAGCAACTATTCTCGCGGCAAAGTACCGGTGGAAAACGAACGTGGTGGCAGAGGGAGCTTGGATTCGCACTGGCGCCACCAAGCAATGCATGGTGAGATCATGACCTATCAGTTCAATACAAGCGCCGCGATCAGCGCGATCACCATTCAGTCGATGGCTGATCTCGGCTATAGCGTTGATGTGAGCGTCGCGGACGCCTTTGATCTGAGCAACCGCTTTCTTACCTCTGCCAGCCCTACCTCGAGCATAAGAGAGGGTTCGGCCATCTGCAAGGCCGAGTCACATGAAGTCGAATTCTTCCCTGATGTTGAAGAGACTCGCGGTCTTGACGCTCCGCGAAGAGGGAATGCGGTTGACTCACGTCCTACTCACGAACACCATTAGGCAGAGAATCTCAAAGAGCATCTGCGCGCCGACTTGGGCGGTGACTGAACCCGGGTCATATTCGGGCGCGACTTCGACCACATCGCCGCCGATGACATTGACGCCTTTGCAGCCGCGCAGGATCGCCTGCACTTCGCGCGGGGTGAGGCCGCCAACCTCGGGCGTGCCGGTACCGGGGGTAAATGCCGGGTCGATGCCATCGACATCAAGGCTGACATAGGTCGCGCCATCGCCTACGACCTCGCGCGCCTTGGCGATGACTGCCTCGACGCCCATGCGGTCCACATCCTCTGCATGAATGACGGTCATGCCGGAGTCGTAGGAAAACTGCCAGAGGTACTCGGACGGGCCGCGAATGCCGATTTGCACACAGCGGTCGGGGTCGAGTACGCCGTCGAGCACGGCGTAGCGGAACGGGCCGCCGTGGTGAAACTTGGTGCAGTCGGTCTCGCCCATGGTGTCGCAGTGGGCATCGATGTGAATGAGGCCGACGGGATGATCGACCCCAAGCGCGCGAAGAATCGGATAGGTAATCGAGTGGTCGCCACCCGCCGCGAGCGCGCGCACGCCGGCTTCGCGAACTTGTCCGAAGTACGCCTCGATGTCGTCCATGACCATGTCCAAGTGATAGCGGCTGCGGAAGGACACATCGCCAACATCGGCAAAGCGGTGGTGCTCGCTCGGCAGCACGTCGAGGGCGTGGTTGTACGGGCCGATGCGCTCGATGGCGCGCAGCGCGCGCGGTCCGAAGCGCGCGCCTGGCCGGTTGGTGACGCCCGCGTCCGTCGGCACGCCAATAAGCGCGATGTCGAGGTCATCGAGTGACTCCTGGTAGGGCGCATCGAGCAGCGTCGGGATGCCCGCATAGGGCTGAACGCGATTGCCGGGTTCGCTGAACGCCGCCGTCGCGACTTCGTTGAAACGCTGGTTCGGGGACTCGTCGGCCTTGCCCTCACCATAGGCTGCGCGTAGCCGTTTGAGTTTATTTCTATCCATGGAAACTACCCCGCATTTCTTACGGGCGGGCTGAATTTGTCGGCAGGATGTTCTATAAATCTTTGATAAATTTAATTAAAGAAAGGGATCGTTGCTGACTAAAAGAAAGCCTTGACGATCAAGGTCGCAATGCCCGCAGCAACCATGATCGCAGAAAGTACGCCTCCGAGAATCCAAACCTTCAAATCGCTTATATCCTTCTTGGTCGCCATCTGCTCGCGCACGCCCTTGATGTTTTCTTCCAAGCGCGCAAGCCGTTCGCGAACTGCAGCCTGTCCCCCGTTGGTCGGGCCTTCGCCACTTGGCTGACGAATCGGAGAAACGTTATCGTGACCGTTCATGTGTGCTTAGCCATCCATTCCCATAGAGCGTTTGAGTGGAATCCGTAGTAGTGGGAGATTTGGAGAACAACTCCAAGGATATTATGCTGCTGGTCGAGGCCAAGTTCTTTTGACACATCGGCAGTTAGCGTAAGCATCGGATCTCCCGCAATGAAGGCCAGCGTGTCGTTGACAATATAGTGACATTCTGGCCAATATCGTTTAACTCGATTCCAGACATCTGGATTCGGCTCATGCAGGACAATCGCGTAGGCAGCCATTTTTTCTTTGCTCTCTATTCTCTCGCTTGATAGCTTAGCGCTATGCACGTTACCTGACGCTTACAGAATTGTCCAATGCGGAGACAATGCTGAACGAAAGGGCTGAAGAACCCTAAGGGGCTTCGGCTCGCCGGCGTGGACGAGGTTGGTGGCTTGGCGTGTCGTGCCCGACCCCACGCCTATTTGAAGGCGCCGAATCTATATTGAACCTCAACACCCATCATGCGCGGCAGCGTCGGCTCAATGACGCGGCGATAGCCTTGCTGCTCATCGTAGGTGAAGACGTTGCGAATGCCGATTTCATCAGTGATGTTGTTGACAAACCCGATGATCTCCCAGACTTCGTCGGCGCTTGACCAGCCAAGGCGCGCATCCCAACGCATGAAGGCTGGCGCGACGTCGATGGCCAGGTCGCCAACCGGACGACCTGCGGCCGGGAATTCGTCTGTCCAAGAGAAGGTGCTCGCCAGCACCATGTTGCCAAGGCCGCCGAGCGACCAGCCGTATTCGGCCCACGCGTTGACCTTGTGCTTCGGCACGCGCGGCAACTGCTTGCCTTTGATCGAGTAGAGCAGCTCTTGCGGCGTATAGAGTGAGGACGGCGCGTAGGGATTCGTGGATGCGACGACACCTTCGGCACCCTGCAGCACATACTCTTCAACATACTCCGAGTCGGTGTAGCTGTACGTCAAGCCCAGTGTCAAGTCGTCGGTCGCCAGCCACAGGCCTTCGAATTCAGCGCCGCGCGTTTCGGCCTCCGGGCCATTGACCACCGAGGTATTAAATCCACCGAGAATGCTGCGCCCTACCGACTGTAGATGGATATCCTCGTAGGCGTAGTAGTAGACCGATGCATTGACCTGCATGGTGTTGTCAAGCATGCGGCCCTTGTAGCCGAGTTCGTAGGCAATGAGCGTCTCAGGCTCATAGGTCGGCACGGCGGAATAGTAGCCGAGGTTGAAGCCGCCAGCGCGGTAGCCCGTCGTCACCGAGAAATAGGTGAGCACATCGTCGGTCGGGGTGAAGTCGATATTGACGCGCCAAGTGGTGTCCTCGAAATCATTTTCCATGCTGCGCCACGCTGAGCGCCCGATAGGAATGCCAGTGAAGCGGATGTGCTGTCGACCCGTCGGATCACCATCTGGACGTATCGCGCCCGTGCTGCGGTTGAATGCATAGAGCGCACCCGGGCTCAAGGGAATCTCGTTGTAGAGCAAAATCGCCTCAGTTGCCTTCTTGTCGTCCTGGGCAAGCCGAACGCCTGCGGTGATCGCCCATCGAGGCGTCACTTGCCATTCGCCTTGGGCGTAAATGGCAAAGGCATCCGTCTCGTTGGTGGTGTCCCAGACGAAGGTGGTGCCCGGGGTCGAGTCGCCTTGGGTGACTGCGTCGCCAGGGTCTCCGAGCCAGAGCGAATAGAGCAGCGACGATTCGATGATGCTCGGATCGCTGAACTGTGGCGCCTGGATGACGTTCTTCAGATTGATGCCGCCGAGCGTGCCCGCAGCGCCGATCGCCGGCACGAGGTTACCGATGCCAACCGGCCCGCCACCGCTCCTCAAGTAGTCGCGAGCGGACAGGGCGTTGAGCTGACCGAGCGTACCGGTCAGGTCGGTAAAGGCGGCATAGGTACTCGTCCCAGTCGCCAACGCGCCGGCGGCGAGCGCGACATGGCTATCCCCATAGGCCGCAGGCGCGGTGTACCGAGACCAGCCTTCAGGCGAGTAAAAATCAAGCTGCTGCCCGATGTCGTTGCCAAACCAGAAGAGGCCAGATGTGATCTGGATATCCTCTCCGATATCGATGAAGAATTGCACCTCGTGCTGATAGTTCTCGTTCTGCTGTCCGGCATAAAACTGCTGGTCGTAGTAGTTGCCGGTGCGGTCATCATCGGTGACACGCGAGTAGAAGTAGTCCGTGTACTGACCGATGTACTTGACAGTGAGCCACTCTGTCGCCACCCACTCGGCATTGAAATACGCAGCGTTGTGATCAAAAAACTCGTTGTTGTGGCCGTTGGTGTTGGTGACGATTTCGCTGCCTGTCAAACTGGGCACGGTCGCGCCGTTGCCGAGCAGGCCAGCTTCAAGCTCATCATTGATTTCCGCATCCGCCAAGGGATTGCGCCAGTTGTAGGCATAGTTGGGGCGCCCGAAGGCCGTCTGCAATTCGCTGTAGTCAGGGCCGCCTGTCGCCGGGTCGTACTGCAATCCCGCCGGGTCGATGCCAGGCACGAGGCGCTGCCCGTAGCGCGTGATGCCATCCCAGGTAAAGTCAAACACCTGCCTGCCGGGAATCACGCAGTTCGGGCTTGGCATGCCGCCGACCGTCCGCACCGGCGCCGCCACCTGCGAATCGCACATGCCTGCGCGCGGGTCAACTGGACGATAACCGTGCACCATCGCACTGGTGTTGCGCTGGCCGCCGGTGATCTCATCGCCCATGCCGCCGTTTTCGCTGATCAGCACGGCGCCAGCACCTTGCGCGCCGGACATCCTGCGGTCATAGTCGCGGTCATTGACGCGCAGATCCATGGTGATGGTGTCACTCGGCAGCCAGCGAAGCGAGAGGGCGTAGTTGGTGTCGCCCCAGTCGTTGATGTGCGGATTGCCCGGCGTCAGGTCGTTCATGACGCCGCCGCGGTCGCGCCGAGTGGCATTGACGCGCGCTAGCAGCGTGTCCTTGATGATCGGGAAGTTGAGCGTGCCGTATATGTCCTGCGTCTGATGGCTGCCGAAGACGGTGCGGGCATGCCCTTCAATTTCTCCGTGCGGCTTGCGGCTATGGAAGTTGACCGCGCCGCCAATGCCGTTACGGCCGTAGAGGGTCCCCTGCGGACCGCGCAGCACCTCGATGCGCTCGATGTCGTAGAGGCCACCTTCGGTGGAGACAATGCCGAAGTCTTCCGAGTAGGTGCCGTTGATGTAGGTCGCAACGCCCGGATCGCCGCCTAAGGCCCGGAACAAACGACCAATCCCGCGAATCGACAGGTCATACGGCTGGATGGTCGTCGCCGGAATATAGTTCTGCAAGTCTTCCTGGTTGCGAATCCCGAAATCTTCCAAGAACTCGTCGGTGAAGGCGGTGATCGAGATCGCAGTATCCTGCACGGTTGATTCCCGGCGCTCTGCCGTCACGGTCACTTCTTCAATCTGACGAACCGACCTCTCGCCTTCTTCCTGAGCGAGCAAAGTGGCTGATGGCAATATAAGCGCGAATACAGAACTCGCAGTGAGCAGACCTTGTTTCACGGATACCTCTCCTTAAGTTGTCCTTGTGTCCTTCTCGATGACTGGTGTGTGATTGGCTCCTATGCCCCGCCCACACTGTAGCGAAGGGACACGCCAAAGATGCGCGGCTCGGTGAGGAAGTAGTTGCGGTAGAAGCCCGAAGTATCGCTTGTCAGGTAGTGACCTGTGATGTTGTCTTCGTCCTCAATGTTTCGCACCCACGCACGGGCACTCCAATGCCCTTCGTTGTCCTCATAGATGAGGGAAGCGTTCCACTGATCCCAGGCTTCGATTTCATCACCGGCGGTGTTGAACTCGCGGGCGTACATCTCGCCCTGCCAGTAGTAGTCAACGCGGGCGATGACGCGACCGCGAAGCGCAGGGACATCCCAGGTGTAGGCGGCACCGATGTTGATGGTGTGCTCGGGTGAATTGGGTAGGGTTTTGCCGCTCAGGTCTTGCGATAGGCCGTTGGATGTTTCGACACCAAATGCAGTTAAGGCATCACGGCTTATGTAGGCGGGAATGCCATTCTCGTAGAACGTTCCGGGAATAGGCAGCGCCAACGGCTGTGGCTCTCCGTTGGCATTTTGGTTTGCGAACAGCCCTTGCACAAGCTGCGGCGTCAACTCTGACAGCTTCGCCAAGTAGTTGACACCCGCAGTGGCGCCGGGCACCCATTCGTTGAGCGTAATCCACTCCGGGTTGTTTGCGGCTCTGTTCGTTGGGTCAACGGACATGCCGTCCGCCACCTCAGCACTCAAAAAGGAGTAGGCGGCATTGAGTGCCAGTCCCGGCACGGCCTCGGGCAACCACTCGGACTCAAGCTCAACACCCCAAATCTCGGCGTCAACATTGTCGTTGATGGAACTGTTGAAGGCGATGCGGGTGATTTGCAAGCCTTCGTAGTCGTAGTAGAAGACGTTGCCGTTGAGTTTCAAGGAGCCATCCATGAAAAGATTCTTGCTGCCGAGCTCGAACGAGGTCACCTGCTCTGATTCGAAGGAAAACGGAATGTCGCCCTGAAAGGCTGGGTTGACTGGGGGGTTGAACCCACCCGGCTTGTAGCCAGTCGTAACGAAGGCATAGAGCAGGCTGTCATTCGAGACCTGCCAGTCGAGTCCAACGCGCATGGTTGTCTCCTCCCAAGAGAACTCGTCCGGGCTGTTCGTCAAAGTACGTATTTCGCCCGGTTGCGGCACCAAAGGAATAGCACGCACGGCTGCGAGTCTTTCGGCACTGTAAGGCCCCGTGCCAACGGCTGCCTCGAACAAGGCTGAGGCATCGTAGAGCGCGGCGCGCGGCGCATTGTACGTGTCCATGCCTTGGGCAAACTCAGCTTCACGACTGTACTCGCGGGGATTATCCAAAGGACATTGCCCAGTAAGCTGCGCGAGCAAAGGACACGCAAAGTCGGCATCAAGGAACGGATTGGAGTCGGCGGCGAACTTTTCGTCGTTATTGAAGCGCAGGCCAACGGTGAGCTTCAGCGTATCGGTCACATCATAGTACGCCTGACCAAAAAAGGCATAGCCTTCGCCTTGGATGCCCTTGTAGTCCGGCGCATTAGTGGAATTGAACATGGTCGGATACGAACCCGCGATGGTGCCGATAAGATCCAACGTGTTGCCTACCACATAGTAGTCCGATGAGCGGCCTCGGTCATAGGCACTCGCGCCTACCACGAAATTCAGCGGCCCATCAAACGCGGTGTCTAGCTTGACCTCAACCGTCCAGTCCTCCTGCACGTTGCTTTCTTGGTCGTATGCGAAAAAGCGGCTTGTATCCACATCCAACACACAGCCTCCCAGCACACCGGATGTGCCAGCATTGTAATTACAATTTGAACTCGTCCAGTCTCCACCCGCATGACCTGCGGGCTCCGAAGTGGGATACTCCATCAGGCCGAATTGACTCACAAACGCAGTCGGAGCAGCGGTGCTAGCGTTCATCAGGGTCGGCCCGACATCCATGAAATAGTCCATTCGCGAAAAGTTTTCGCGCTTGTAATAAGCGCCGAGTACACCGACGGTAAAGCTCTCGAAGTCATAGGTCAGTCCCCCCGTCCAAGTTTCCTCCTCAGATTCAAAGATGGGCTCGTAATCTGTATGCATGGAGCGAAAGCCGATGTTGGTCGGACGCGGGAAGTCATAGTTCACCGTCGGGTCTGTGCGACTGCCGGTGGCGCCGTACGGCAGCGCACCGAACGCCGCGCCAAACAGACCACCCGTGGTGGCGCCGAGGTGCGGATTGTCAAAACCAAAGCCGTTCGGCAGGCAGCCAGAGGTCGGCAGCGGGTTCTGCTGGCATATTTGATTGGTGATGCGAGCACGGTCGCTGTTTTCGCTAAAGAGTGAGTATTGCACCCAGAGGTCGCCGCCTTCGGCGAACTCCCAGCGCGCGGTGGCGCGAATCGCATAATGATCGCGCCCGTCGATGTCATCGTCAATGCCAGCCAGCGTGCTGCCATCCTTGCCGACCTGTCCGTACGCCAGATTCTCGGTGTAGCCATCGCGGGTCTGCTTAATGCCAGCGATGCGGATGCCGAAGGTGTCTGACAAGGGCAGGTTGAACATGCCCTTGTAGCGCTCATGCGCATAGTCGCCGACCTCGATGTCAACAAAGCCGTCAACGGCGTCGAAGTTGGGCTTGTTGGTAATCACGTTGACCGAGCCGCCGGTGGCGTTGCGGCCATAGAGCGTGCCTTGCGGGCCACGCAGAATCTCCACCCGCGTGA
Source organism: Gammaproteobacteria bacterium (assembly GCA_026709225.1). GTDB lineage: Bacteria > Pseudomonadota > Gammaproteobacteria > Pseudomonadales > Azotimanducaceae > Azotimanducus > Azotimanducus chitobiosivorans. Next base: position 59,444 of record JAPOTJ010000071.1, read on the forward strand.
CGTCGAAATACTCGATCGCATTCAGGTTGGAGAGGATCGGTATGTCATCGACATGGGTGGAGACGCCATCCTCGCCGGAGGCCGCAATGACCAAGCGGCCAATACCACGAATGCTGAGGTTGGAGCCACCGAAATTGCTCGACGAGAACGAGACATTGGGGGTGTTGAGCTGCAAATCGCTGGTTCTGATGATCTGCCGGTCTTCAAGCATGTCGCCGGTGAGCGCGGTCACGGCGATCGGCACATCCTGAATGCTCTCAGATGTCCGCTGCGCGGTGACGATAACCTCTTCGATACCTGAGTTTGGGGCAGCCCCCTGCTCGGCCATTGCGCTTGGCACCATGAACAATGCTGCGATCGCGGCAGACACCACACGTGCGAAGGACGCACCGATGAATTTCCTCGTACGCTCCGTTTGATACTCACTCATGCTCATGCCTTCTCCCTTAGTTGGCTTGTATGAAAGAGACCGAGCATGATCACCTTCCATGGATCTACTCGGTCAATAAATGATTTGACAACAGATTGCGACATTTTGCAACCGTTTCTTCGTGTATTGATACGATTTGCAATGTTTTATTGGTCGGGATTCTCGCACCGCTCGTGTGCTTTTCGTGTAATTCAAATTAATTTCTAAGACTGGACAGCTATTCGCAGCACCGATTCCTCGCATGTGCAGTCCGGCACGGCTGCAAGCGGCACTCAATCAAAGGCACACGGGTCGCTCCCTCACTTCTTGGTTCGGCCATAGAGTACACTTCGCGGGTCAAGCCGACTCGATTACCAGACCTATGAAGCTCTTGCGGCTTTGCGCCAAAAACTACAGAAGCCTGCAAAACGCGATCGTCGGGGTCAATGCTCTCAATCTGTTCATCGGTGCAAACGCGGCAGGCAAGAGCAACATTCTCGACGCTTTACGATTCCTGCAAGAGGGTGCGAGTGACCGGGATTTTGCCAGCGCCGTGCGTGGAAGAGGCGGGATACTCAATTTAGCATGGAAAGGCGCATCTGCGGAGGAGGTGGAACTAACAGTTAAGTTGGCGAGCGACGGCGATATCATTGAATGGTCTTTGCGGCTGATCAGGGATGGATACAACTTCATCGTGGAAGAGAAAGTCGATAAATTGGAGCATGGTGCGCCACCGACAACGCTCCTTGAAGCCCGCGCCGGTAGCGGATGGTGGTGGTCGGGGGAAAAACACCAAAAAGTTGAGCTCAAGCAATCGCCAACCATCTGTGCCCTCGCCGCTGCTGCCGCGGACGCTTCTTTTCCTGCTAGAGAACTGGCAGATTTCATACGAACGTGGGGGTTCTTTGACCCGCACCCGTTCCTCCTTCGGCGAGACTGGAGCGGCACCGAGTTCCGCAAGTTTGACCCCTATGGAAGGAATCTTGGCGAAACACTGTTTGCCCTTGAACGCTCCAACCCTGAGGGGTTCCGCCAGATTGTCGAAGCCACCCAAGACGTGCTTGGCCTACCGACGAAAATCGAGCCTCGCCAATCAGACGACCGATTTTATTTTCTCCAGCGTGAGCCGGGCCTTGAGTATCCGGTTCATCAAATGGGGGTTTCGAGCGGCACGCTTCGTATGCTTGCCCTCATGACGGCGCTGTTTTCGGAGTCGGACGCGAACCTCATAGGTATCGAAGAGCCAGAGAACTACGTGCATCCAACAGCTATCGCGTCATTCGTTGAGTACATTCGCGAATCTGAGCAGCGGGTTCAGTTTATTATCACCACACACTCTCCGCTGCTACTTGACTACCTTGGCGACCCGGCGGCAGTTCGTATCGTGACAAGGGGCGCTGATGGCGCGACATCCGTGTCTAGCGAAGCACATGGAGAAAGTATCCGAGAAGCGCTGCACCAATCCGGATTCGGCCTAGGTGCTTTCTACGAAACACAAGGATTCGGGGCGAATTGAAATGGCGAAGCGGGTCGTCGTCATCGCTTCGGGAGAAACGGAGAGACGTGCGCTTCCGCATCTTGCCAAACACCCGGAATTGACGGACATTGAGGTGACCGAGGTGCGCATCCCCCCACGAAATCGCGCCCTGAAACCGGAAGTCGTGGAAAACCTGATTAGGGCGGCTTGGTTCTCCAATCTTCACCAGCCGCCGGACAAGTTTGTCGTTCTTGTAGATGCTGACCGACATGAACCAACCGAGGTTTTAGCACCGTTTGAGGAAGTTCTTCCCAGAAAACTCGACGATATTTCAGCCCAAGTCATCTTCACCTACGCGCAACAGCACCTCGAAGCTTGGTATTTTGGCGATGCGGAGCGGCTTAAAGAACATCTTTCCAGACCTCTCGGGGCGGTAGATACCTCGAGTCCCGATGAGATTGACAACCCTAAGCTGCATTTGAAGCACCTCCTTGCCGGTCGGGTGTACACATCGCGAGTATCGGAAGAGATCGCACGTCGACTAGATTCGGAGAGTATCTCTCAACGCAGTCCAAGCTTTCGTCGCTTTGTGAAAGCGGTGTTCAACGGTGATGCACGCTGCATGTAATATCTACTGACATGCTCCGGTTTTTACCTTGTATTTTCGACAATAAGTGTCGCAAATAACCTTGTATTTTTGACGTATTCTTCATATAGTGCCTTCTGATTGCCGGAGGCACCAGCCATGAAGCGTTCCATTGATGCTGTCTTGCGGGCTTGGCGCGATGATTCCCGGCGCAAGCCCCTATTGATTCGGGGCGCACGCCAAGTAGGAAAATCTTGGTCAGTGCATCGCTTTGGCAAGCAGGCGTTCGCTGATATAGCGGTGATCAATCTAGAAGCCGAGTCGCAGGTCGCGGAACTGTTTCGCAGCGTGAACCCTCGGGAGATACTGAACAAGATCGAAATAATGACCGGACAACGAATCGTGCCCGGCAAAACACTGCTCTTTATCGACGAAATCCAAGCGTTTCCCAGGGCTGTTTCGGCGCTACGCTACTTCTATGAAGAAGTCCCTGAACTGCACGTGATCGCTGCAGGCTCGTTGTTGGAACCAATACTGAACGCAAGCAACTTTTCCATGCCGGTGGGGCGTATCGAATATCTGTATATGAAACCTTTAAGTTTTGAGGAGTTCCTGCTCGCCCAAGGGCAAGAAACGGTGGTCGAAGCGCTCAGAAACGACCGCGGCTTGTTCGCAGAACCAGTGGTTCACGATACCTTGCTTAACCAAGTCAGGCAGTACCTGCTCGTTGGCGGAATGCCCGAAGTGGTCGCCGAATATCAAGAATCCGGCAACTATGAACGCTGTCGTCACATCCAAACCTCCCTGCTGCAGACGTATCGGGACGACTTCAACAAATACGCAACACACGCGCGCCAAGACAATGTCGGCAAGGTATTCGAGTCGGCCGTGCAACAGGTGGGAAACAAATTCAAGTATGCCAAGGTTGACCCGGATGAACTCTCCAGAAATATCAAAACTGCTTTGGAGTTGCTGGCACTCGCCGGGGTGTATCACAAGGTCATCAAGTCATCTGCTGATGGCTTGCCTTTGGCAGCAGGCATCAATGAGCGTTTTTTCAAGGTGCTTTTTCTTGATGTCGGACTGATGCAAAATCTCTGTGGCCTCGCGACGGACATCATCCGGGACAATGACCTCACGGGGATCTACCGCGGTGCGCTGATGGAGCAATTCGTCGGGCAAGAGCTGATCGCCTATCAAGACTGCTTCACCAAACCGGCGCTCTACTACTGGGCGCGTGAAGCCAAAAATAGCAGTGCCGAGATCGACTATGTGTGCCAATCCGGCGCCGCGCTGGTTCCAATTGAGGTCAAAGCGGGGAAAACCGGGCGGTTGAAAAGCCTGCACCGGTTTCTCGCGGAAAAACAGCAGGCTTGGGGGATTCGCATATCGAGTGCGCCATTGCAGTATCAGAAGCCGGTGCTATCCATTCCGTTTTATATGGTCAGGCATTGGCAGGCCCTGTGGGAGGATCGCTGACGCCAAGCTCGCAGTCTTGCGCACCATGCGCAGCACTGATTCTTCTCGCGTGTAGCTTGAGACCGCCGCGAGCGGCACCCAAGCGATCGCGTTTGACTCGCTGCTCGCTGAGGGCGCTCGCGAGGCATCGGCCGACATCGCGAAGCGCACATCAAAGTGCAAGTGCGCAGGATCATCGCCTCGAGCCGGAATTTCGTGGACATCAAGGTCGAATATCTCATTGCTCACGAGAGTGGGATGCAGACCCGTTTCTTCTTCCGCTTCGCGCAGCGCCACGCCCCAAGTGTCCTGACTGCCGTCGCTGTGACCGCCCGGCTGCAGCCACTTGCCGAGCTTCCTATGCAGAATCAACAGGCACTGACGCTTGTCGGGCGAAAGTACCCACGCCGAACCTGTGACGTGCCCGCGCCAGCAGTCGTTCTCAAAGCAGCGCGGTTCATCGGCCACAAGGGAGCGCACGCGATCGCGCACTGCGCACTCCTGCCCATAGGGATAGGCGTCAAGCGCCGCAATAAGCGCTTGACGCCCGCTCACCGAACGCCTCGGCATTGCCGCATGAAGAGATCAGCAAGCTGTTCCATAATCGCACCGCCAAGCTGTTCGGCATCGGTGATCGTCACCGCTCTCGAATAGTGGTGCGTGACATCGTGGCCGATGCCAATGGCGACGAGTTCGACCGGCGAGTGCGACTCGATGTTGTTGATCGCGTACTTCAAGTGACTGACAAGATAATCGCTTGGGTTTGCAAGCAGTGTCGAATTGTCCACTGGCAACCCGTCGGAAATCACCATGAGAATCTTGCGCTGCTCCGGGCGCGTGGCGATACGGTTGTGCGCCCAAAGAAGCGCTTCGCCATCGATGTTCTCCTTCAGGAGCTCCTCGCGCATCATGAGGCCGAGATTGGCCTTGATTCGTCGCCACGGCTCTTCCGCCGATTTGTAAATGACATGCCGCAGATCATTGAGGCGACCGGGCGCATTCGGCTTGCCCTGTTCGATCCACAGTTCGCGCGAACGCCCGCCGCGCCACGCGCTCGTCGTGAAGCCCAAGATCTCGACCTTGACCGAACAGCGCTCAAGCGTGCGTCCGAGAATGTCGGCGCAAATGGCCGCGATGCCAATTGACCGGCCGCGCATGGAACCTGAACTGTCAATCAGCATGCACACCAGCGTGTCGCGAAAGTCCGAGTCCTTTTCGCGCTTGTGCGCGAGCGCGGTGTTTGGATTGATCACGACGCTCGCGAGCCTGTGGGTATCAAGAAGGCCCTCTTCGAGATTGAACTCCCACGAACGGTTCTGGCGCGCAAGCAATCGCCTTTGCAGGCGATTGGCGAGCTTGGCGGTGGCGGCGCGAAGCGGAAGAAGCTGTTGATCGAGCAGGTTTCTTAATCGTGCGAGTTCATCCTTTGGACACAACTCGCTTGCTCGCACCGTCTCGTCGAACACTTCGGTGTAGGCGTGATAGTTGAGGTCGGGCCGAATGCGCCCGAACTCATCGACCGGCGTCTCCGGCGGCGCTTCGGCTTGGTCGGAGTCGCTTTGCAGTTCGGAGAAGTCGGCGTCAGCCATCTCCATGGCGATTGTTTGGGTTTCCTCGCCTTGCTCGGATTCCTCTTCCAAAGCATCCGAAGCATCCGGCGTGAGGTTGAGATCGCCTTCGTCGGCATCACTCGTGCTCTCTGGCTGCTCTTCAGGCTCGCCAGCGAACGGCTCGTCAAACTCAGCTTCAATGCCGAGGTCGTCAAAGATTTGCCGACACGTGTGCGCGAAGGTCGCTTGCTCGCCGATGTGCGCCTTGAGCGCTTCGATGGTCTGGCCAGCGCGCTCATCGACCCAGTCGCGCCATTGCCGCGCAACCTTCTCAGCCGAAGGCGGCAGCGCACGTCCTGTCAACGCCTCGCGCACCAGAAAGCCGACGGCAATCGAGAGCGGCGCTTGCGTTTCGGTGGTGATGGTATCGAACGCCGCCTGCCGACAGAGTGACTCAAGCGCGACATCGAGGTTCTTCGCGACGCCCGCGTAGTCCCGCGCGCCGACTGCGGCGACGCGCGCTTCTTCGATCCAGCGAAACATCTCATGCCCCATGCCCGCTTTTGGCGAACAGGCGGCATGCACCGACGGATCGTGATAACGCTTGCGCAGCGCGAATTCGTCGCCGACACCGCGAATGGCGTCGAGTTCGAAGCGGTCGCAGCCAATGGTCGGTGTTGGGATTTCGGCGCTCGAACCGGAGAGCTTGGGCGTCCCCGTGGTGAAGGACACCTCTAAGGAGTCGTCCTGCGAAACAGCGCGCATGGCCGCTTGCGCCGCCTGCTGAAAGTCATCGAGCGGCGATTCGCGAGCGGCTGCCGGCACTATCCTCTGCCCTCGAGCGTGATCTCTTGCGTCAGATCACCCAAATCGTCACCGAATGCGCGCTGGTAATACTCGGCGACGGTGCCGCGTTCGAGTTCATCGCATTTGTTCAAGAAAGTCAGCCTGAAAGCAAGTGCGCAATCTTTGACGATGGTCATGTTCTCCGCCCAGGTGAGCACCGTGCGCGGCGACATGACCACCGACACTTCGCCCTGCATGAAGCCGCGCCGGGTGAGGCCGGCGAGCGCCACCATGCGGCGCACAAGACTGCGATCATCTTCCGAGCGCCAGTTCGGGACTTTGGAGAGCACGATGTCCACTTCTGCCTCGGCGTCGAGATAGTTGAGTGTCGTGACGATATTCCAGCGGTCCATCTGCCCCTGATTGACCTGCTGGGTGCCGTGATAAAGGCCGGTCGTGTCGCCGAGGCCGATCGTGTTGGTGGTAGCAAACAAGCGGAAATGCGGATGCGCGCTGATCACTCGGCTCTGGTCAAGCAGCGTCAACTTGCCATCGGCTTCTAGCACGCGCTGGATGACGAACATGACATCAGGACGGCCAGCGTCGTATTCGTCAAAAACAAGCGCGACGCCGCTTTGCAGGCCCCAAGGCAGCAAGCCTTCCTTGAACTCAGTCACCTGCTTGCCGTCGCGCAGGGTGATGGCATCCTTGCCAACAAGATCGATGCGGCTAATGTGGCTGTCGAGATTGATGCGTATGCACGGCCAATTGAGCCGCGCCGCGACTTGCTCGATGTGCGTTGACTTGCCGGTGCCGTGATAGCCTTGGATCATGACTCTGCGGTTGAAGGCAAAGCCGGCGAGGATGGCGAGCGTGGTCGCAGGGTCGAACCTGTAGGCATCGTCGAGCGCTGGCACGTGCTCGTCGGCAGTTTCGAAGCGTCTGACCGGAAATGGACAGGCGAAGCCGAACACGGCCATCGTGTCCACTTCGCTTGTTTCCGCCTGCCGCCGAGACTGGCCGAGACTGGTGAGCTGTTCTGCAGGTTTCGTCATCTGAAGCTGATTGATCGAGCGTCTTTGCGTCAAACTGATCATTAAATCACAAGGAGATTGAGAAACATGCCGGAAATCATCATGGTGCGCCACGGCGAAGCGAGCGAGAACTTCCGCACAAGTATTGACCCGGGACTCTCAGAACTTGGGCGCGAGCAGGCGATTGCCGTCTCAGCGCAGCTTGTTCGGCTGCGCGACTTCGAGCTATTTTCGAGTCCTTTGAAGAGAGCACGCGAGACTGCAGCGCCACTCGAAGCGGCTTGGCGCAGGCAAGCAACTATTGAGCCGCGCGTCTCGGAACTTCCGAGCGAAGGCGTTGGCATGGATGATCGCGGCGAATGGCTCGCGCGCGTCATGACTGGCAACTGGCCCGAGGTCGGCTTGCGTCAAGCCGAATGGCGCTCGCAGCTCATCGAATGCCTGTTGTCCGCAAACACCCCGCGTATCTATTTTTCGCATTTCATCGCCATCAACGTCGCAGCTGGGCTCGCCACTGGTGATGACCGCGTCATTTGTGTGCGTCCGAAGAACACGTCGGTGTTTCGCTTTTCGAACGACGGCGGCGAGTTGCGAATCCTCGCGCGTGGCGAGGAACTCGCCGAAGATTAACTAAAAAATATTAACGAATTCCGCTCCGCGACTGCAATCGTATCAGGCGATGCTCGAAATAACGCCGGAAGATGACGTTTTCAGGCCACGCGTCTGGCTCCTTCCAAATCGTGCCGAGGCGACCAATTAGGCCGGCAATCCAGTCGGCGGCTTGAATTGTTTGATAACGGTGACTCTCCAGCTGAAAGGGCGGCTCGATCAAGCGGCGCGATGGCGTTTCGCCCCCGTACATTTCCCGGGCCGCCTCCGTCAACAGTTCAGCCCGCAACGGATGCTGGTCCAGCGCTAAAAGGAAGTATTCCGCAGGCGAGTGGTCCTCGCGGCAGAATAAATCCAGCCGGCGGATGGCTTCTGCCAGAATGCTCGAGTAGAGCGAGTTGGCGTCGTGCGTTCCCGGATCGGCAGTCTTGCGAATCCCCACATAAAAAATTCTCCCTCCTACGTTTTCGATTTTGCTTAACAGTCGGAAAGTGGTTCTGCGCAGTTCGGGATAGCGAACCACATTTTTGGTTGTGTAGAGGCTCGATCCCTTTTTCTCCCAAATCGACGGATGCTTGCCGGATTGCCTGATTTCGAAGTCCAAGAGCTCGCACTTGCGCTGGAAGAACCAAGTACCGAATCCCCTAGCCTTTTCGATTGGAATAATCAATCCTGCGAGTCCAAAGACCGGACTATCGTTGTGCTTCGGGTCTTCCCGAGCAATGTACGGTCCGACATGGCCGAACTCGTCCAGATAAGCAATGTATGTCATTGGGGACCCAGAAACACGAAAGCCCGCACTTGCGTACGGGCCTCGGAACGAGGGCAAGAGGATCCTTCTCTAGCGCCTCGGAGCGAAGTCTAACCCGCCACAAACCCACGGGTCAAATACTTGTAGCGGACTTGGGTTCCGCCGTTTGCGCGTCGCAATCTGACCCGCCTGAGCATCCATAAGTATTGAGGACACTAGCTGAAATTGCCATTCTGGCAAAGTACAACACCCGCGAACTTCAAAGCGTCAAAGCTCTTGCAGTGGGCGATTGAAGCGCGCCCTAAAATCGTTCCTTTTCTCAACTCATTTCGTGTTAACGGGCATCAGTCAAACGCACCCCCGCAAGCCCAAGCAGCAGCCGCTCCATTGAGCGCCAAGGATCGCCAGGTTCAACGCCCTTGACCTGCCGGTCAATCTGCTCGGCGTCGCGCAGCAGTGCTTGCACACCAGAAGTGCCGATTCGGGTGAGCGCACCTTCCATCAAACGACGCTTGAATGGCGGAATTTGGCGTCCGCCGCCCGCCATCATGCGCAGTTGGCTGACAACAAGGCCGAGCAAGCGCATGGGTTCCTCGCCTTCGAGCACGAGACTGCGAATGAGTCTGGCGACACGCCGCGGCGAGCCTTCCAAAGCCGCATCGACAAGCTGAAAGCCGTTGAAATGCGCGGAGTTCGCGACTTCTGTTCGCACGTCATTGAGCGATAAGGGTGTGCTGTCGTCTCCTGCCATGACCGAGAGCTTTTCAATTTCTTGCGCAGCGGCGAGCAGATTGCCTTCGACCTGCATGGCAAGAAAGCGAAGCGCGTCCTGAGACAAGCGAAAGCCAGCTTTTTCGGCGCGACGTGCGAGCCACGGTACAAGTTCACGTTCCTTGAGCGGCCAGATGAGGACAGTGCTGGCGGCTTGGTCGAGCTTCTTGAACCAAGCGGTGTTGCGCTGCCTCGCTTCGAACTGTCCCGTTCGAATCACCACGCAGACATCCGATGACGGACGCTCAAGGTATTCGACGATTGCACTCGCTGCCGCCCGGTCAATCTGCGCGCGCGGTACGCGAATATCAAGTACGCGCGTGGACGCAAAGAGCGAGGCCGCGCCAGCCTGTTCGCGCAGGTAATTGAAACGGAACTTCTGCCCGTCGTCACCAAAGTGAATCTCTCGCTCGGAAAAGCCAAGCGCCGCCGCGCGCGCAATCACCGCTTCGGCCGCTTCGCTCACCAACAGCGATTCATCGCCTGAGATGAGATACAAGGGCCCGACTTCGGGCTGCTTCAGACTGCGTTCGAGGGCATCAAGCGTTTGCGGCACTATGGCAGCGCCTCAGTTTGCGAGCCGATTATTCACCGACTCAATGAGCAGCCCCGCCGCTTGCTCTGCGAGACGATCTTCAAGGCCACGGCGCAGCGCTCGAATGCCGTGCGGGTCACGAAAATTGATCGGATAGAAGTCATGCAGCTTGTATTCAACGCGAACCGGCGCTTCGCCCGGCAGCGTGATCATGGCTTCAACGGCGAGATTGAGCTGAAGCTCTACGGGGGTCGCCGCTTTTGAAGCCAAGGACCGACCTGCGGAGAAAGACTCGCGCAATATCTGAAAGTTCACTTGGCGCGCGCCGCTTGATGTCAACCCGTGATCGCCAAGCTCACGCTTGAGACTCTTCGAGATCTTTGAAGACGCAGGCGCCGAGACCTGGTAGCCGTCGAATGAATCACCAATGCCGGTGCTGGAGAGTTGAAAGCCGCAGCCGGACAAGAGCAGGCTCGTGATTAACAGGGATGTGTAGGTCAAGCACGCTTTCATCATTACAGAAGGTCTCAAGGGCGGACGCACTTGCGCATCATAGACTACTCTTCGCCTTGGGGATTCTATCTATGCATTGTCCTTATGCCGCAAACCCGATTTGCCTGCGGCACCCAGGCTTGGCCTCGCACTCGTCCCGCAGCATGCCGAAAAGCGCATCGCGATCTCCTAGCGCGCCGAGCACATCCGCTTTTCGGTGCACAAGCGCGAAATCGCCGGGCGTCAGATTATGCAAGGTGCCGATGCGTCCGGGTGGCTCGAGTTCAAAGAAGCTGCGGAACGCCATCTCGGCTTGCCTGGCCGACAGATAATCGAGTCCCATCTTGAAATCGAAGCGCCGAAGCGTCGCCGGGTCAAGGCGGTCCACGAAGTTGGTGGTGCAGGCGAAAGGCAGCGGGTGATGCTCCATCCAGG
>JAPOTJ010000088.1 GCA_026709225.1 Gammaproteobacteria bacterium
CACAGCCCTTCTCCTGCGCGCTGAATCCACACTTATTTATGGGACAGGACACTAGTGCAATCTCACACGCTGACAATAAACGAAAGCGAGCTCGCTTGGTACGAGCGGGGCCATGCGAAAAGTCCCTTCACGCTGCTGATGCTGCACGCGACTGGCTTCCATTCGCAGTGCTGGCGGCAGGTGATTGCGGCGCTGCCCGATGATCAGCACGTCATCTGTGTGGACCTGCCCGGACACGGTGCGAGCAGCAAGGCGTTTCACGGTGCTTGGGACGTCATTTGCAGCGAGGTGGGGCAGTTCATTGAAGCGCTCGACTTGGGCGGTCTCATCGGTGTCGGGCACTCGCTCGGCGGCTATACGACGTTTTCGCTCACCGCCAGCATGCCTGAGCGCTTTCGCGGGTCGATCTTGATCGACCCCGTGATTCTCGACCCGTTGCGCTATCAATCGCCTATGGCATACGGCAGCGACCCGGCTGTGCACCCGACTGCGCGGCGACGCAATCATTGGCGCGACTGGCAGGAAATGTTCGAGCACTTCGAGAGTCGGCATCCGTTTTCGCTCTGGGACAGGCGTGTGCTGCGCGACTACTGCGAATACGGATTGGTCAAGCGCCGCGATGCAAGCGGCTATGAGCTTGCCTGCCCGCCAGTTGTCGAAGCGGGCATCTATATCAATTCAGCCACGCGCGACCCGCTGCACTTGTTTCCGCAGGTGACTGTGCCGACCTGGGTGGTGCGCGGCGTTGAACGCGATTTCGAAGCGGTGGTAAAGAGCGGAAGACTCGATTTCAGCGCTTCGCCGACTTGGCCCGAGTTGGCTGCACGGCTGCCGAACGGCAAGGATTTCTACTGGCCGGAGCTGTCGCACTTCATTCCGATGCAGGCGCCGGAACGGGTGGCGGCGTTGATAGAGGCGTTTCTTGATGAGGTCGCCGCGGACGTGCCTGCGACCACGCTCACTGGGGCGTCCTTCTAAAATGTACCGATCGTGACAATTATGTTCTTCGTAGGAATATCTTCCTGCGAATAGTCACGAACGGTACAAAAACTCGCTTTTACAGACTTTTATTGCTATTCTTTACCGCTCACTCACTTTTTGTAGCTGCTCATGGCAAATCAGCCAGTCCGATTCGGCACCGTCAAATCAGTCGAAGAACTCGGCAACCTCACTCGTGCGCATCGCAAACAGCGCAAACTGACACTCGAGACAATTTCGGGGTTGGGGAACGTCAGCGTTCGTTTCTTGTCGGAGTTTGAGCGAGGCAAAGAAACAGCTGAGATCGGCAAAGTTCTGAAAGCAATGCACACCTTGGGATTGGAAGTCGTGGTTCGTCCTCGCAGAGCCATCGCTTCAGCGCCATCCCTAAGCGACGGTGCAGAAGGGCATGCTTGATCCGGATGGTCTCAACGTTTGGAACGAGCAGCGACTCGACGGTCCGGGCTGGCTTTGAACAGCGATACGGTGAGTACCCGGCGTTGCAACGAATTGAGCAGGTTGTCGTGAAGCAATGTCGGCGAGCGACTCAGAATTCAATGAACCCTTGACCTCACCTCAACTCCATCCCCTCCAAATCGCCTTGCTCGCGCCATGCCTGCAGAAGCGCATTGAACACATTGAGACCCGGCGCATAGCCTGAGTTCTGCATGTTGGCACCGCGCCCGACCGTGCCTTCTCGGTTGTAGTAGCCGGGCGTGCACTCCTCGAGAAACGCGGTCACGCCGGCGCCGGCTTGCGAGATGATTTCCTGAATCCACGCTTCTTCAGCGTCCTTGGTGACTTCGACAACCTGCTTGCCGCGCTTCTTGACTTCATCGATGATGTAGCTCACATGCATGGCCTGGTCGTCGAACATGGCCGTCATGTTGACTGAAAAGGCATTCTGGTTGATGCCGATGGTGAACCAGTTTGGGAAGCCGTGGCTTGCAAGCCCATGCAAAGTTCGAAATCCGTCGCGCCAGTGCTCGTAGAGGCTCAGTCCCTCGCGCCCGATGGTGTCGAAGTCAACACGCCGATCGGCGGAGGTGGTGATCTCGAAGCCGGTCGAAAAGATGATGCAGTCCACTTGGTATTCCTGCCCGTTCGCGACCACGCCTTGCTCGGTAATTCGCTCAACGCCTTGGGTGCCAGCAACATCCACCAGATGCACGTTGGCGCGATTGAAGGTCGCGAGGTATTCGTCATTAAAGGTCGGACGCTTGCAAAACTGCCGGTACCAAGGCTTGAGTTTTTCGGCAGTGTCCGGGTCGCTCACGTGCGCCTCGACACGCGTGCGAATCTCGTTCATCTTCTCGAAATCGGCAATCTCAGCGCGCAGTCCGATTTCCTGCATGTCGAGATCGCCCAAGTCCGAGCGGCGATTGAACACGGATATGCCGATTCGCCGCGCGATGTCGGTCCAGCCATCAGACACCAAATCCTCGCCAAAACTCTGGCCAGCGAGCACGGCAGCGAAATTCAGTCGCCGCTCGCGCTGCCAGCCGGGCTTGAGATTCTTGAACCAGTCCATATCCGTCGGCTTGTTGCCGCGTGCATCCACCGACGAGGGCGTTCTTTGAAACACGTAGAGCGTTTTCGCATGTTCACCGAGGAACGGGACGCACTGAATGGCGGTCGCGCCGGTACCGATGATGGCGACGCGCTTATCGGCAAGCTTGGTGAGGCCGCCCGTGTGATCGCCGCCGGTGTAGCCATAGTTCCATCGTGCAGTGTGGAAGCTTGTGCCACGGAAGTCGTTGATGCCGGGAATGCCGGGCAATTTCGGGCGGTTGGCGGGCCCGGTCGCCTGTATGACGAACTGCGCGAATATGCGATCGTCCCGATGCGTGCAGACTTGCCAGCGTCCCCTGTCCTCATGCCATTTGACTTGCGTGACGCGGGTTTGAAAGATGGCCCTGTCGTTCAGGTCGAAGTAGTCCGCCACCCGCTGCACGTGCTCGTAGATTTCCGGTGCGAAGGAATACTTCTCCTTCGGCACATAGCCGGTCTCATCGAGCAGCGGCAGGTAGCAGTAGGACTCGATGTCGCACTGCGCCCCCGGATAGCGATTCCAATACCACGTACCGCCAAAATTGCCAGCCGATTCGATGATGCGAAAGTTCGTGATGCCCCGCTCTTTGAGCCGTGCCCCTGCCATGAGACCGCTAAAGCCTGCGCCTATAACGACCACGTCAAGGGATAGATCGAATGGCTCACGATCAAAATCAGGGTCGGTATAGGGGTCGTCCTCGGCGAATTTCGCGAGCTCGCCTGTTGACTCAAAGTATTGCGAATCCGCATCCGTGCGAATGCGCCGGTCGCGCTCGGCACGGTATTTGGCGCGCAAGGCTTCGGGGTCGAAGTCGAGATCGGGGAAGAGGTTGTGAAGTCGCTCGCGTTCGCTCACTGTCATGTGCGAGTGTTGGATTGTCAGAGAAGGAATGTGAGAGAGTATAGCGGTGGGTGGACGCTGAGTTGATGGTTGACTCGGTCGTCGGGTCGCATCTCTGACAGGTTGCTATATCCGTTTTCTTTGGCCGGACGCAAGCACCGGTCCCACGAAGGTAGAGATCGTAGATTATCACTAGGAGGAAACCAAGCATGGCACGCGAACCAATACACCCCGGCGAAACTTTGCGCGAGGATATTGAAGCACTCGGAATGAGCGCCGCAGAGTTGGCGCGGCGGATAGAAATACCGGTCAATCGCATCACTCAAATCCTCAACGGCCAGCGCGCTATCACGGGCGACACAGCGCTGCGGCTTGGTCGCTTTTTCGGAACATCCGGCGAATTCTGGCTCAATCTGCAAAAGCTATACGAATTAAGACGGGCGGAATTCGAGCATGGCGCTAGAATTAAGCTGCTTCCGTCGCTTGCTGATGACAAGCGTATTGCCGCAACGGAGGCGCAAGAAGTATAGCGGTGCACGCTCCAAGTTTGTTCACAGACGCTGACCGCAGCGCGCAACGCGAATTGCGGCGCTTGACGCGGAGATCATCGTGAGGGAATGCTAGCGTGCCGTGTGCGCACCAACGCTAGAGCGATGTGCGTTTGCGGCTAGCCGCAATCATTTGAACCAAGCCGGCTTTCTACTGGTTGGCTGAGAACGAAACTTAACATCTTTGCCATACTTAGCTTGGGCGATTTTCTTCGCATCCGTGACGTTCTTTGCCTCGACGGTATCCATCGACGGCGTACTCTGACCGGGCACTTGTATCTTGAGATAGAAAGTAGCCATAAACAGTCCTTTATTGTGGGAATGTAGGGTGAAATAAAATCATACCCTGTTAGGCGTATGCGTACAATGAGCGTTCACATGGAACACGAGGCGCAGAACAGCGCATGTCAAACGGAGACTTAATAGACAAGGCTTACCAGATAAAAATCGCCAATGCCACACGAGAAACGGCGGATGCAACAAAAACAATCGGCGATGAACTGAAAAAACTGAATAAAAGCCTTGAGAATATTTTCAAGGAAATCGAGAAAGTGCGAAAGGCCATGTAAAGCTTTGGTGGAATGCGGATGAACCCACAAGTTGACTTCCACCGCCCGTGATTGCTGGGTTGTTGCGGACATCCCTCATTCCAACTTTCATTGCGACAAGTGGGAGTGCCAGCTAACGCTTGACTAGGCGTAAGGCCGGAGTGCTTCGGAGCCAACCTTTCTTAGTAAACCTTTTGCGTCTTTGTTCAATTTCCTAGCTAGGTTTCGCGCCGTGACGGCATGCAAGAGCACTGGAACATCCATGGCACCGAAATGGTGCTCGACATCGCGACTGTTGATATCGGCGTGCCCAAAGACGTGCCAACTACGCTTGGCAAAACTTTGAGCGACACTCCCCAATAGCTGACTTTAGTCAAGCATTCGCTCTCGTAAACCATCGAGATGCGAGCACCGTTCCACAGATAGCGCAAATGCCGCTCCATCCGAACATTTGACAGATGACGAGGGCGAAACACAGCGGCACAAGCCCCGTCCTCGCGGCGAACGCTGTCATACGCGATCCCGCTTGATCCAGCACTGCGTAGAGTCTTTGCAAGCGCTTGGCTCTCCGCGTAACTGTCGGAGCTATAGATGGCTGTCCTTCCGTCCGCGCCGTAGGGGACAGGGCGCGCAATTGAATACCTCATCCGTTTGACATACGCGAATGCTTCCTATAGTCTTAAATACGAATCGTTCGTATTCGCATTTTTGTTAGAGGAATCATGTCGCAAAACAATCAGACCATCAACAAACCCCGCCAAAGGGCATCTCTTCACCGGAAACGCTTATTAGTCAAGGCGAAATATTCGCTGGCGGCAATGCTTGGCGTGCTGTTGCTGCCACTCGCTGCACACAGCGAATCTGCGCAGGAAGAGCGCGCAGCGCAAGAGGACGGCGACGAGCAGGAACGCATTGAGCATCTCATCGTCGTTGCCACACGCACCGAACGAACTGCAAACGAAGTTGCAGCGACCGTCTCCTACAAAACCGCTGAAGCGCTCGAAGCCGAACTCGCACAAGACATTGCCGACGCCGTTCGCTACGAGCCGGGGGTCAGCGTTGGCGGCACGGGCAGTCGCTTTGGCTTGAGCGGATTTAATATTCGTGGCATTGACGGAAATCGCGTGCTGACGATGGTGGATGGCATTCGCGTTGCGGATGAGTTCTCCTTCGGCCCTTTCCTGAGCGCGCGCAGGGACTTCGTTGACATCGACAGCCTCAGTCGATTGGAGATCGCGCGCGGCCCGGTATCGTCGCTGTATGGCAGCGATGCGCTTGGCGGCGTGGTTGCGCTTCGAACCAAGCAGCCGCACGACTATTTGGAAGAAAGCGAATTGGCTTCGGCATCGATTCGAACCGGTTATTCGAGTGCGGACGACGCGTACCTCGCGAGCGTTGGCCTTGCAGGACAAGCCGGGCCGTTCGCGAGCCTCATTCGCTACACCGAACGATCTGGGCACGAATCGGACAACTCAGGTTCGGTCGGCGGCACAGGCAGCGCCCGCGAGCACCCCGACCCGCTCACCACCGACAGCGCCAACCTCGTTATGAAGCTCGATTTCGAACCCTTCGATGCCCATAGAGTCTCCCTCACCCTTGATCAATACGAGCACGACCTCAAATCCGACATCTTGTCCGACGCTGGCAGCGTGACCTATGGCAACAGAGTCAACAGTCGCCGGGCCGACGATGCCCGCTCGCGGGAACGCATCTCGCTCGGATATCAATTCGATGGCGCCTTGCTCTTCGCCGACCACATTGAAGCAACCGTCTACCGGCAGGATTCGGAAACCTATCAACTCACCACCGAAGACCGCACCACTGCAAGGGGTAGCGAGCAAACTCGATTTCGAGAATCGACTTACGATCAGCGCGTTGAAGGCATGTGGGGACATCTCCTGAAGCGGTTCTCGACAGGTGCCGCAAACCATCAACTCAGTGTCGGCATGGACTACTATGCGACGAAAAGCGGTTCGCTGCGAAACGGCGCCACGACGGACAGCACGGGTGCGCCAGTGCGAGAGTTCGCAGCGTTTCCCACCCGCGACTTTCCGCTCACCGAAGTCACCGCGCTCGCCGCGTTCGTGCAGGACGAGCTGTCGCTGTTTGATGGGCGCCTTTTGCTCTCCCCGGGTATTCGCTGGGACCGCTTTGAGGCACGCGCCCGCGTGGACAGCGTGTACCGCGAAGGCAACCCTGGAACCGCGCCGCCACAAGACTACGATGCCGAAGAGTTGACGGCCAAGCTCGGCGCAATCTACAAGTTCAACAACGTGGCTTCTGTCTATGCGCGGTTCGCCGAAGGCTTTCGAGCGCCGCCCTACGACGACGTCAATGTCGGGTTTACCAATGTGCTCGGTGGTTACAAAACAATCGCCAATCCAGAACTCTCTTCGGAAAGCAGCGAGGGCATCGAACTCGGCGCAAGGCTCACAGGCGACGAAGCGCAGCTGCACGTGGCAGTTTTCCGCAATGAATACAAAGACTTTATCGAGTCGTTTGCTATTGCCCCGGCGTTCTTGAGAAGCGGCGGCATTGACCCGGGCGATGGGTTTCGCACCTTTCAGTCCGTCAACCGCGGGCAGGTGACCATTGAAGGCTGGGAAATGAGCGCGTTCTGGACACCGCACCCGCGCTGGCAATTGCGCGCCGCTTTTGCCTATGCGGAAGGTGCTGACCAGGAGCGCGACGCGCCGCTCAACAGCGTCGAGCCGTTCAATGCTGTGCTCGGCGTCGGCTACAGCGCGCCGGGCGACCGCTGGGGCGCGCGGCTGATCGGCACTTATTCGTCTGATAAGGATGATTCCGACATTGATAGCGAAGACCCTCGATTTCCCACTGATGCCTATGGCGTGATCGACTTTCACGCCTATGCGCGCATCGGCGAGCGCGCGAGCGTGAATCTTGGCGTGTTCAATCTCACCGATGCGAACTACATTCGATGGGTGGACACCGCGGGCATCGGCTCGGATGCACCTGCACGTTTCTCGCAGCCGGGCATCAACGCTGCCATTACCTTCGGATTCGAGATTTGACCTTGAAACAGTCAATCAAACAATCACTACTTGCGATGCTTTTCGCGGCAGCTGGGAGTGTTCAGGCCATATGCGAGCCAGTGTTCGACAGTTCGCGCATCGCCGTCGCCGGCGGCTCGATCACCGAGATCCTGTACTTGCTCGGTGCCGAAGAGCGCATCGTCGCTGTGGACACCACCTCGACCTATCCGGCCACCGCGCGAGCCCTACCTTCAGTCGGCTATGTGCGCGCCCTCTCTACCGAGGGGCTGCTCTCGATGCAGCCAACCCTTGTGCTCGGTGAAGAGGACATGGGGCCGCCGGAGGTGCTCGCGCAGCTCGAAAGGATCGGTCTGCCGATGGTCGCAATCGACGAGGAGCATACCGCAGAGGGCATCATGCGGAAAATCCGATGCGTGGCGAGAATCCTGGGGCTTTCGCAGAAAGCCGACGCCCTCATTCTTGACACGCTCGCACCTTTGACCGTCGAGCTTGATCGCGCGCGGGGACGCGCAGGCTGGCAGCCTCTGGCAGTGCTTATCCTCGATGCCCGCTCAGGCACGCTCGTTGCCGCGGGCAAGGAAACATCGGGACAGGCGTTTCTCAGAATGATCGGGGCGCAGAACCTCTTTTCCGATATTTCTGGCTGGAAACCTGTCTCACCTGAGACTATTTTGAGTGCGCGTCCGGATTTCGTCATATTCTCGCGCCCTGGTGCTGACATTACAGCGTCCGAAGCGTCGTCGTTTGCCTTTGCAGGCGGGACGGATGTCGTAGCGGTGGATACGGTCGAAACGCTTGGATTCGGCCCTCGCACGATCAAAGCCGCGCTCGATCTTCTTGTCAAGCTACAAGGTCGCGCACAGCCCGATGAATAGCGCGGCCCAAGTGTTGCATGCGCGCGGACAACCGGCATGGTCCGCGCATGCCGCGCTTGCCTGCGCGATGCTCGCAACCGGTGTGCTTGCGCTGCTCGCCGGCGCCGTGGACATTTCGATCAAGAGCCTCTTTCACGATGCCGATGCCGTTCTGCAGCGCATGATCCTGCTTGAGATTCGGGCGCCGCGCGTTGTCTTGGCGGCCTGCACGGGCGCTGGCCTCGCAGTCGCTGGCGCAGCGCTGCAGGGGCTGTTTCGCAATCCGCTTGCCGAGCCGAGCCTGATTGGCGTGTCAAGCGGCGCCGCGCTCGGCGCGATTTCGGTGATCGTGCTGGGCGCGAGCCTCCCGATTCTTCAGCCCTTGGCGTCCTACAGCCTGCCCATCGCCGCAGTCGCGGGCGCGTGCCTGGTGACCTTGTTCCTGTATGGCTTCTCGCTTCGCTATGGTCAATTCGGAATTGTCACCATCCTGCTTGTGGGCATCGCCGTCAATGCCCTCGCCGCAGTGGGCATCGGCATATTCCAGTATCTCGCCAACGATGCCGCCTTGCGAACGCTCACCTTCTGGATGATGGGAAGCTTCGGCAGGGCATCTTGGGACACGCTCATTCCAGCGGTGTCGCTGATGGCCGTGAGCATGCTGCCCCTCTTCGCGCTCACGCGCAGCCTTGATCTTCTACAGCTTGGTGAATCCGAAGCCTTCCATCTCGGCATCGATGTGCGCCAGGTCAAGCGCTGCGTCATCATCTGCTCAGCCGCCACTGTCGGTGCTGGTGTCGCGCTCGCGGGCATCGTCGGATTTGTCGGCCTCGTCGTGCCGCACTTGATTCGCCTTGTGCTCGGCGCTGGTCACCGATATGTCATTCCGGCATCGGCGCTGCTCGGCGCAATCCTGACCATGCTCGCTGATCTGCTCGCACGCACGCTGTTTGCGCCCGCGGAGATTCCGGTAAGCCTCATTACGAGCGCGCTCGGCGCGCCGTTCTTCCTCTGGTTGATTGCAAGGGCACGGCCACGATGAGCCTCTGCGCACGCGATGTGAGCCTCTCGCTTGGTCATTCCGAGGCACTTGCGGGCATCTGCCTCGACGTGTCACCAGGCACGCTGACAGCAGTCATCGGGCCAAACGGCGCTGGCAAAACCAGTCTGCTTCGGGTGTTGAGCGGCGAACTTGAACCTTCGACCGGGACCGTTGAAATCGATGGTGACCAGATCGATGCGCTGAACCCAGCCGAACTCGCCGAGCGTCGCAGCGCGATGGGTCAGTCAACGCCTCTCGCCTTCGACTTTCTCGTTGACGAAGTGCTCGCCATGGGATGGGTGCAATCTCGTTGCCGCGCGACGCAGTGCACGGCAATGTGCGAAGCGGCGCGCAAGTGCGACATCACCCACCTGTTCGGGCGTCCTTTTCGCTCGCTCTCCGGTGGAGAGCGGCAGCGTGTGCATTTTGCGCGCGCACTTTTGCAGGTCTGGCCGCATAGCGCGACAGCGAACACGCGCGTCGGAACACGCTACATGCTGCTTGACGAGCCCACTTCAAGCATGGACATCGCGCAAGAAATACTCTTGCTCCATGTCGCTCGCAGCGTGCTTGCGCACAGCGTCGGCATTCTGATGGTGCTGCACAATCTCAATCTCGCGGCGCGATTTGCCGACTGCGTCGTGCTTATTGACCAAGGCAAAATAGTCGCCGCCGGGCCGCCGGACCGTGTGCTCACCAATGATTTGCTCAGCAGCGTGTACCGCACGCCTGTACTCGTAGAACGACATGACGCGCTTGGGCGCCTCGTCGTTCATACCCATTAGACACACACCTTGACATTCGCTAGAAGGACTCACATATGTTTATTGCCATGAACCGATTCAAAATCTCGAAAGGCTCTGAAGAGAGCTTTGAGCGCGTTTGGCGCGAGCGCAACAGCTACCTCTCGGAGGTGCCTGGGTTCGAGTCATTCGCGCTGCTGAAAGGCCCTGAGCATCAAGACCATGTGCTCTACGCATCGCATTCTGTCTGGGAATCGTGCAAGGCGTTCGAGGCATGGGTCGAATCCGATAGCTTTCGCAAAGCCCACGCCCAAAGGGCAGCAACAAAAGGCATCTATCTCGAACACCCGAAACTAGAGCTCTTTGAGACGGTTGTTCATTAGGGAGGGTCTGCGAATTAGGGCTTTCCTAATAATTCACCGGCACCGCATCAAGGCTGCGCCACAAATACCATGTGGCGATCGACCGCCAAGGTCGCCATGGGGCGGCGACTTCGAGCATTTGGCTATTCGTTGGCCGCTCGCCAGCAAGATAGTGATCGCCAATCGCACGTTGCAGCCCGACATCGCCGAGAGGCAGCACATCGGGCCTGAGCAAATGAAAGATGAGGAACATCTCCGCAGTCCAGCGTCCGACGCCCTTGACCTGAGTCAAGTCGTCAATCACCGCTTCGTCGTCCATCTCAGGCCAAGACGACAACCGCAGGCTGCCGTCAACAAAATGCTGGGCAAGGCTCAAGATGTAGCGAGCCTTGGCATTTGACAGTCCGCAGGCGCGCAAGGTGTCGGCATCCTTGCGAACAACCGCCTGCGGCGTCACTGCTTGAACTTCGGCTTCGAACCGCGCCCACACGGAAGCCGCGGCCTTGACCGAAATCTGCTGCCCCGCAATCGAACGCGCAAGCGAAAAGAACGCATCGCGCCGCGGCTCTAGCATCGCACCAGAATGCGCATCGATAATCCTGCGTAAGATCGGGTCGGCGCGCCGCAGATGCGCACACGCTTGCTTCCAATCACTTGTGCTGTGCCGTACTTGTCGTGCCAATGCGCCGCCGACTCGGTAGGATGTGCATCAGTATATGAAAAAGGCAATGACACATGGACAGCGCATCAAAGCGCGGATTCGATCCGCTGACTTACAGGTTTGAAGAACATCGACCAAGGCCCGGCGAGGCTTTCGAGGTGGCCGATGGCATCTGGTGGATTCGCATGCCCATGCCAGGGCGCCTCGACCACATTAATCTTTGGCTGCTTCGCGACGGGGAAGGCTGGACAATCGTCGATACGGGTCTTCACAACGAAGAGGGAAAGAAGCACTGGCGGCGCATCTTCGAGACGTATCTTGATGGCAAGCCGATCACGCGCGTCATTGCCACGCATCTGCATCCGGACCACACCGGCCTTGCGGGCTGGATCTGCGCTGAGTGGGGCTGCCAATTGTGGATGAGCCGCGCCGACTTCTACATGTGCAAGGTCATGTCAGCGGACCGTCCTGCCGACGTGCCCGAAGATGCCATTCGCTTTTACCGGCGCGCGGGCTTCACCGAAGAGCGGCTTGATAGATACCGCCAGCGCTTTGGGCAGTTCGGCGCGAGCGTCTCGCCGTTGCCCGCCGGCTACCGGCGCATCAGCGATGGGCAGTATCTTGAAATCGGCGGACGCGAATGGCGGGCGGTGATCGGCCACGGCCACGCGCCTGAGCATGTGTGCCTCTACTGTCCCGAACTGAAGCTCATCATTGGCGGCGATCAGCTCTTGCCGAAGATCACGCCGAACGTCAGCGTGCAGCCCTCCGAACCGCTTGCCAACCCGCTCAAGGATTGGATTGTCTCCTGCGTGCGATTCCGGGAGGTCTTGCCGCCCAATCTACTCGTGCTGCCCGCGCACGAGAGCCTGTACGAGGGGCTGCACGAACGCCTGACCGCACTCATTGATTGGCACGAGGTCGCGCTTGAAAAGCTCCACGACCTATGCGCCACTAGAAAACGCGCGGTGGATGTGTTTCCGGCACTCTTCAAGAGCGAGATCAAGGAGCACAGCTACTTCCCAGCCACCGGCGAAGCACTCGCGCATCTGCATTGCGCACACGAGCGCAGGATGCTTCACGTTGAGGAAGACGATCACGGGGTGGCTTGGTGGCGACAGGCGTAAGGATATTTCAAGCGTTCAAAGCTTGAGTCTATGCGACAAGTCCCTCGGCTATACTGGCAGCAAGAAACCGCCAATCTAACCCATGCCCATAACAACTGATCTGTTCGTGATTACGTTGATGTCGGCGGCGTTTTTCGGCCATTTCTACAGCGCGAAACGACGAAAACTCCTCGATTTTGTTCCCCGTGACGGATTGACGGGGCCGATCTGGGATACTCGGCATACGGCTCACCAAACCCCTAAAAATTTTCTCTAGCAAGAAAACGCCTTCTATATTCTGCGATGTTTCGACAGAGACATTAACGAACGCGCAGAAAAAGGCGATTCGCAAAGCCTATGTCAAAGGGAATATGGGACAGATATTCCCAGCTTCGTCGGGCGTTGTGCCGCCTCTTTTCGTTGGAAGAGAATCTCAAATGGGAAAAGTGGACAGGCTTGTTCAAGGCATTACCGACCAAAGCGCTTCTGAAGGCATACATGGTGTGGTGTTACACGGGCCGAGAGGCACCGGGAAAACCGCCATGATTGACGCGATTGAAACGGGCGCGTTAAAGAACGAGACACTTCATATTATCCGCACCAACGGCAACACAGCTTTGACGTCTGTTGACATGTTTCTCGCTCGTATCGCCGAACAGATGTCACCACTTGAAGAAAAAACGACATCCACCAAGACACACAAGAGCGTCAAAGGAAAGGGGATCGTCGCCGAAGGCGAGATTGGACGTGAGTCGCAAACCAGTTCGACGCAAAAGCCGCACCAGACAGGCATGGGTATTGAAAGCGGCTTTGAATCAGTGTTGTTACACAATCAGAATAAACCTGTACTGCTGCTGATAGATGAAGCCCACGGTGCTGATCCGTCCGTGCTTGGCATGATGATGAATAGCGTGCAATCTCTTGCCGGTCAATATCCTATTGGATTTGTCCTCGCAGGCACACCTGACACACTTGATGTGTTGAGGGACCCCGCATGCAAGGCCACATGGTTTCGAGACAGAGCCCAAGAGAAGCGGTTTGCACAGCTACCGAACGATTTGTCTGTCGATGTGTGCCGAAACGCGATTGTTGAAACACTTGACGCAGCAGGTGTGCGAATTCAAGACAACACCGATTTAGAAGCCATGTTAGCCCGTTGTAAAGGCAGCCCTTACTTTCTGCAAGTGCTCGGCGAAGCGGCCTTGCACGCAGCGAGTCAATGCGATGACATTGCGGATTTTTCGGTTGGCGGTGAGATCGATCATCACTTTGAAATGCGGGTTCAAGAACGCTACCAGACGACATGGGCTGATCTTGAGGGGCGAAACCTGTCTGGGTGCGCACGGCAATTGGGTCGCCTGTGGCACCGCCAGGCGCAAGTCGATGAAGAAATTGATTTCATGCTTGTAGAGCAGGCGATTCGGTCGGGGATTCGGAACGCGCCTTATTCGGAAAGGCAGCAATTGTCTTTTGAAGAAGCGCAAACACATTTCAAGCATCTTGGATTGCTTTGGTCAATGACAGGGTATGACGAAGGCCCATGGTCGCTAGGCCTTCCTTCGTTTTTCGACTATGTCGAATCGAAGTTTCATGAGCCTAGGAAAGTGGCACATCAGGATGTGCTTGCAAAGCTCGAAGCTGATATGGATGCGTTGTTTCAGCGAATCGGGTGGGGTGCCCCGCCACAAACCGATGATTTTTGATATCAAACTATGGCGTCCTAGGTGAGCCATAGAAATATGTAAGTCTTTGTTTTATATGAATATCACTCTCTATCAGAGTGCTTCATACCTACTTTTATCCATACTTTTTTATTCTCAACATCAGGAATATGGGCTAAGTCAGTGGATCACTTTTCTGGGCAACGAGTCAGAATTTCTTTTTGCAAAGCCAATATTTCTGTGTGTAGATCATGGATAGAAGAACGAAAATGCTCATGTTCTTTTGTGCCATTCTGAACTATCGTTTTCAGACCTTCGTAATCGGCTTTCATTTCCGATCTAAGTCCGTCATAAGAAGCCTTCATTTCCGATCTAAGTCCGT
>JAPOTJ010000066.1 GCA_026709225.1 Gammaproteobacteria bacterium
CTCCAAACGGGCGGCGGGATCGAATTTTCGCTTGTCTGAATTTCTACGGCGCAGGCTCCTAGTGCTCCTCTAAGCAGCCTCACCCTCAAATAATCTTGAGGCAACGGCGAGTTTGATCGTTGAACTCGTATGGGGCGATTGCGCCCTGTCGAGCACCTTCGTTCATTGGAGACATCACACTATGAGGCTCATCCCCCAAGCGCTTCCCAGATTCCATCATGCGATGGCACCCTGCATCGCCGCGATCATCACCCTCATGCTGCCCTTCAGCGTCGCGCAAGCGCAGGAGGTTGACTTCGATATCGACGCCCAGCCCACCAGTGAAACGCTGCTCGACATCGCCGAGGCTGGCGATGTGCAGGTGCTGTTTGCCCCGAACATGCTCGAAGACAGCGTCTCGCCGGAAGTGCGCGGCAGCCGCTCCGTTGAGTCGGCGGTCGAGGCATCCTTGCAGAATACTGCGCTTGAGTATGAGTTCAAATCCGATGATTTCGTCGTTGTCAAGAGGCGGGATAGCGCACAGGCGCAGCGGCCAGCGACCGCACGCGCTCGAACCGTCGCGTTGGCCCAGCTTCAGGATGTTCAAGCCGAGTCCTCGCAGCCTGCGTCGTCGCCGCCGCAGCGGGGTCAATCCGATGCCGAAGATGAAGAGGTGCCCGTCGAGCTTGCGGTGCAAACGGTGACCGGGTCGCGCTTGTCCCGCGCCTCCTACGAGACGCCGACGCAGGTGCTGGTGTTCACGCTTGAGGACTTGGTGAACACGGGCGAGCCGACGCTTGAGCGCGCACTGCGCAGGCTGCCACAGAATATCAACGGCACGACTGAGTTCCAGAGTTCACAGTCAGCAATATTCAACAATTCAAGGCAACTCCTTGGAACGAGCAACGTCAACGGCTCGTCCACCATCAACCTGCGCGGTCTCGGCGAATCCGCCACCCTCATTTTGCTCGACGGCAAGCGGGTCGGGCACAGCGGGATGCTTGGCGGCTTCACCGATATTTCCGAATTCCCCATCAGCATGATTGAGCGCGTCGAGATTCAAATGGACGGCGCCTCGGCGGTCTACGGTTCGGATGCGATCGGCGGCGTGGTCAACATCATCTCAAGGAAGGATGCACCGCCGCGTCTGTCCATTCGCCATCAGGCGCGCACCAAGGGCGGTCTGACCGAAAACAGCGCTACGGCGGGCTACGGCATAAGGTGGCCAACAGGCAATGTGCAGTTCAGCTTTGACATCTACCAGTCAACGGATCAAGGGTCCAATAGCAGCAACGTTGCAGCACTCCGAGGATTTCAGCGAACACGAAACGCATACCCAGGGAATGTCCGTTCAGTCAGCGCCGACCCTGCCACAGGGCAACCGCGTGAGATCAGTTCGGCGTTGACCGAGGCCGCGATCGCCGCTGGTGTCATCTCCGAAGGTGAAGTCGTCAACCGTGTGCCTATTCCTGAGGGACAGGACGGCACATCGCTGACGCTCGCCGATTTTCTTGGTGGCGTCAACACCCTTCGCGCCCAAGAGGGAGTCGAGCGCAATCGCGACAATCGTTCCGTCACGCCGGAGAGCGACAGGTACGGTCTACGGGTGTCCGGCAGCCAGCAAATTGGCTGGCTCACCATTGATTCCGGTGTGACCTATTCAGGCAGGAAAACGAGCAGCAACACTGGCTCTGCCGCAGGAGATAAATTTAGTGTGCGAGCCTCGAACCCCTACAATCCGTTTGATGCAAACGTCTATGTAGACTTGGATTTGTCCGCCTTCAGGCCCGCTGTCAGCCGGAGGGAAGGCACGCGAGACACGTGGGCGCTGGACTTCGACCTGTCAGGGATGCTGATGGACAGATGGGAATGGAGCCTCGATTCTCGCTGGGAGCGTCGCGAGACCGATTCGGAAACGTTGGATTATGTGTATCTGACCCCGCTTGAAAACTTGGCAAATAGCAGAAGCACCGATCCCCAAGAGACGCTGAACGTATTTGGCAACTCGTTCTTGACCGATGGCAACAACGCGGCGCTGCTTGAGGACTCGGGGTGGATCGTGCCGAACAGGCGCAGCACTTCGGAAAACGAACTACTGAACACGACCCTGACAATCCGAGGAGCGCTCTTCGAACTGCCCGCGGGTAACGTGCGTATAGCGGTTGGAGGCGAATGGCGTGAGGATTCGCTTGAACTCGATCATCGTCATGACAGCCTTGCTTCGACTGGCATAGGGCCTCAGTCCCCGGTTGCTGTCAGTAGGAGAGGCACACCTTTTTTTGAGAAAGGCAGTCGGACAGTAAGGTCTGGCTTCCTCGAATTGTTCGCCCCTGTCTTCAGCGAGCGAAACGCAGTGTTCGGCCTCCATGACTTGAATTTCACGCTCGGCAGTCGGCGTGATGACTACGAAGGCGAAGGCACAGCCGATTTGAACTCGGACTTTTCAGCGAGTACGTGGGGCGCGGGCGCGACATGGAGGCCAGTTCGATGGGTGACAGTGCGGGCGAACAAATCAACGGGATTCCGGGCGCCCGACATTGCGTACACGCTGTTTTCGCCTCTCGTATCACCAGGGTTCACCATTGATTTTCGTTCTGATCGCGGGAGTAATCCATTCTTCGCGCGCCCTGACCGCATTGACGGCGGCCGTCCGGACTTGAAAGCGGAGGAGTCTACGACGATGACCTACGGAATCACGATCGAGCCACCGTTCTTGGAAGGGCTGAGTATCGGGGCGAATTTTCACGACACCGAATTTGAAAATCAGATTCTAAGATTGAGCCCTGCTTTTACCCTTGTCGTTAGCGACCTCACTTTGGCGACCTATCCTGGCGTATTCACTCTCGGCGAGAACAACGAGCTGTTGTCCATTGATGTACGGTCAAGCAACGTCTCCTTCGTCAAGTCGAAAGGATGGGACTACCACCTTGACTACGAGTTTGCCCTCGGCTTGAATTTGTTCGGAATGAAGCTCGTCGCAGCGACTGTTCAAGAATACTCGCGTGACTTGAACGAGTTTGACATGGAGGGCCCGATTGACATGGTCAACCTTTGGATTCCCGAAGCGCGATACACGGGTGAGTTCTTCTGGGAACGTGGCGGTCTACGCCTCAATTTCACCGCTCACACCAGAAAGGGTTTGCAATGGACTCGTCCGCTGTTTCGGGGACTGTTGGACGCGGAAGAAGCGGAAGCGCTACAGGAGGTAGATGTCATCAACGTGAAAAGTGAGCCGGCAGTCGTGACAAATTTCCGCGGCACGTTCGATTTCAACCAATACCGAGGCGCACTGCCGGGATTCCTGCGTAATCTACGCCTGTCATTCGGTATCAACAACATCTTCAATCAGTACGATAAGTTGAAACTCGATCCGCAGCCACGGAGTTACGACAATGTGTCAGGCGGAGTGAGGGGCGCGAACGATGCGCGCGGGCAGCTGTATTACTTGGAGGCGAACATCGAGTTTTGAGCGGTCGTGAGATGCGAACGGTGCGATTGACCTCAACAATGCGTTTAGTCCTTGGGCGGCGCACTGGCGCTGTCCTGTTCGCAAGCTTGCTGCTGCTCCCGGCCTACGCCCACACTCACCAGCAGGCACCAGCCGCAGTATCCGTTGAAAGAGGGCTGGTACTTGATCAATCCGGCTTTGACACCGCATGGGATAGGGCGACGGTACGCAGGAGCGCCGTGCACATCGACACCGACGCGCTGCTGCGGTCGGGCGAGGGCGCTCAATCCCTGAGATTGGATTTGTTCCCGGACAGAAGCCTCGATGTGCGCGTGGAAGAGTTCCGCCGCACCAGCGATGGCGGGCACTTCCTCGCCGGCCTCGTCGAGGGCGAGGAAAGCGGCACGGTGCTCCTCGATCTTGACAGCGATGGACAACTCACCGGAGAAGTCATGCTGGCATCGCGGCGCTTCGTCGTCAGGCCGGGCGAGGACGGCGTGACCGCGCACATTGTCACTGAGGTGGATACCACCAGATTCGTGCCGGATGCGCCACACTCTCATCCGGTATTGTCAGTCAGCCCGGCCGCGCCACAAAGCGCTCCAGCGGCGGCGAGCACTACTCGCAAGAAGAAAACCCTGGACATCATGTTCGTCTTCGGACACGAGACCGGGCAGAAGAAGGGCGTGCGGGAACTTTGGTTCAATCACTTCCAGACGGCGCTCAACCAGAGCACGGGCAGCACTGACTACGTTGTTCGGTATGTGGGGCCTCCGGTATTGACGACCTTTTATCCTGAGGGAGACACTAGCACCTGGGACCATACATCTCGCCTAGCGAGGCAGAACGATGGTTATATGGATGAGATACATGGACTCCGCAACCGGTATGCAGCAGATCTGGTGGTGCTACAGTTCGAGGGATACAAGGATTCAGTACCGAAGCCGCAGGGGGCGGCGTTCGGGCCAGCCTTTGCCTCGGTGTGGCATAAGAGCTCCCCTTACCTGTTCGCCCACGAGGTTGGTCACTTGCTCAATCTACGGCACGACCGGTATCAGTTGATTAAGTCAGGACTTTTCCCAGGCAACGCTTTCAATTATGGAATGAGCCATCCCGGCTTTCAATGGCGCACCATCATGGCGTATCCGGACTATTGCGTGGATAAGAATGGCCGCGAATGCCCAGTAATCTACAGATTCTCCAATCCAGATCAGACCTATAAGGGGGCACCGCTCGGCGTTTCGCGTCAAAACACGTCGCGGCGCGAGCAGGGCCCTGCGGACAACGTGCACCAAATCAAGCAGAGCTGGAATCAGGTCGCATCGCATCGCGATGTCTGTGATATTCGCGAGTATGCGGTCTCCCAAACAAGCTTTCATGTGACGCAGATGGGCGGCAGGTATAAATTCGAGGTGCGTGCTCCGGAGCGCTGCGTCTGGCACGTGTGGTCGGATTCGCCCTACGTCGTTATTGAAACCGAAGAGTCCAACAACGGCACGCAGGATGTCAGCTTTCTCGCGCAAATTAACCCTTTTGTTGGCGATCCACCGCGCGTAGCAAGGATAAGGGTTGCACCTTCCTACACCACTAAGGTTTTCGCAGGACTCATTGGCAGCAAACGCACCATTACCGTTCGGCAGTCTTCGGTGCAGTTCGCCAATGTGTGCCAGCGCAGAGGCATCGTCCGGCGCGCCATCATGGATGCGCTCGGGCAGGAAGAGGCGAACTGCTCGAATGTCACAAGCGACAGCTTGGCGAAGGTTGCCTCGCTCGACTTGGGTGCGAGTGGCATCGGCTCACTAAAAGCTGCCGACTTCGCCGGCCTGTCTGGGCTGACCGAGCTCGACCTGAGCGACAATGACCTGACAGCATTGCCTAAGGAAGTATCCTCGCACCTCAGCGCCGTGATCAAGCTCGACCTGAGTGGCAACCGCTTGACCGAAGCTACCGCCTATTTCCAGAATATGCGGCAGTTGACCGAGCTCGACCTGAGCGACAACTTGTACACCACCACTCCTTTCCTAGACTTGCAACACTTGACCAAACTCGTCAGTCTAGACCTCAGCGGCAACCAGATATCCTTCCTGCCCGCCGGTCTTTTCGGCAGGCTCGCTGCTCTGACGGTGGTCGATCTGAGCGACAACAGAATATCTAGGGTGCCGTGGGAGCTGGTGCAAAAACCCGGCTTGAGCGAGTTGTACTTGAGCGGCAACCAGCTAGCCTCGCTGCCGGCCGGGTTTTTCAATAAGCTCGGCGGCCTACAGGTGCTCGATCTGAGTGGCAATCAACTAGCGTCGCTGCCCTCGCTGTCGAAACTAGGCTCGCTGGTGACGCTGAAACTCGGCGACAACGAGCTGGTGTCGCTGCCCTCGCTCGACAGTCTCACTTCGCTTGAGACATTGAATGTCAGCCAAAACAAGCTGGCCTCGCTGCCTTCGCTGTCGAAACTAGGCTCGCTGGTGACGCTGAAACTCGGCGACAACGAGCTGGTGTCGCTGCCCTCGCTCGACAGCCTTGTCGCCCTCGAAACGCTGGATGCCAAAAGCAACAAGCTGACTTCACTCCCCGATGGTGTGTTCGAGTCACAAGGCAAGCTGAAGGCTCTATGGTTGGGATTCAATAAGCTGACATCGCTACCGCCGAAGCTCTTCGTTGGAAAGCCAAATCTCTCATTCGCAAACGTCAGTGGGAATCCGGGTGCCTTCTTTCCAGTGCCGATTTCCCTACAGCAGACCGGTCGGAACTCAATCAAGGCGGTGATGCCAACTGGGGCACCCATCAAGACGACTTTATGGGTGGACGTTTATTTCTACGTCCCTGCGCCGGTGTCGTCCTACTTTAAGTTGTCGAAGCTAGAGCAGGTGATTGAAGTGCCCGCTGGCGAGGAGGAGAGCGATGCGCTGGATCTAGGCGATCTAGGCATTGATAATAGGCACTCGAACTTTGCCGTGAAATTGACAGGCAACGAAGCCTCGTTTTGGACGAAAGTTGCCGGTCTAGGGTTCTCGTTCCAAGAGGATCAGAATCTTCTGAAGCTACGGGCTGGCGGTGACAAGCCGACGGTGTCGGTGCAAGATGCAGCGGCAGTGACGGAGGGCAACACCGCCAGCATGCGCTTCCCGGTGCGCCTGTCTGCCGCCAGCGAGTGGCCAGTGCAGGTGCCCTACAGCCTCGGCGGCAGCGCGGTAGCTGGGGAAGACTACACCACTCCCAGCCCCCTGTCCGTGACCGTGGCCGCCGGAGACACCAGTGCGGACATTGTCGTCCGCGTCAGAGACGATACGATCAACGAACCCAATGAGAACGTCACGGTTGCGCTCGGCACACCGGTCAACGCTACCCTCGATACCACTACCGGAGCGGCCACTGCGATCGGCACCATCAAGGATGACGATCCCTTTCCGAATGCGACCCTCACGCTCACGCCGACTGTCATTGAAGAGAGCGGTGGCAACAACCGCAGCGTCGTAGGCGCACGCTTGAGTTCAGCGTCGACCGAGGCAGTCAAGCTGGTGGTGTCTGCCCCTAGAGGCCCTGTTGCCCTCGGCGTAAGGCGGACCTTGAACATCGCGGCGGGCGAAACGGCGAGCACGGATACCGTGACAGTGATGGCGGTGGACAATGATCTGGATGCCGACGATGCGGCCATCACCATTTCGGCGAAGGCGACCGGTGGTAGCGGCATCGCGGATCCACCCGCAGTGGTGCTGAACATCCTCGACGACGATGCGCCGCCGCTCGTGTCCGTGTCGGACGCGGCGGACGTGGTGGAAGGCGACGACACGGTCGCGCTCAAAGATATGCGCTTCCCACTGCGCCTGTCCGCGCCGAGCGACAGGGAGGTGACGGTGCCCTACAGCATTAGCGGCAGCGCGGCAGCAGGAGAGGATTTTCATGTACACACGCCAATGCAGCGAACCATCCGCGCCGGAGTCACTCGCACGGCGATCATCGTCCCCGTCAAAGGTGACAACCTAGACGAGCCCGACGAGACCATCACCGTCACGTTGGGTACGCCGGTGAACGCCGGCATTGACGATACCGCGCGCACGGCGACTGGCGTCATAAAGGACGACGACGCGACACCGACAGTGAGCCTCAGTCTCGCGCCCGGCACGGTTCGCGAGGGCGGCGCCAGCGAAGTGAGGGCGAGCCTGAGCAGCCGCTCAAGCGAAGCGGTGACGTTGACGGTGTCCACATCGGGCGATGCCGCCGCGCTTGCAGGCGTGAGCACGCTGACGATCGCGGCGGGTGCGCTCACGAGCACCGGCACAGTGAAGCTGACGGCACCGGACAACAATGTGGACGCGGCGGACGCTACGGTCACGGTGTCGGCGACGGCGGCTGGCGGCAACGGCGTGGCAGATCCGCCCTCAGTGACGCTGACCGTCTTGGACGACGACGCGGTGCCGACAGTGAGCCTGAGTCTTGCGCCCGACACGGTTCGCGAAGGTGGTGCCAGCGAAGTGACGGCGAGCCTGAGCAGTCGTTCAAGCGAAGCAGTGACGTTGAAGGTGTCCGCATCAGGTGGCGGCGCCGCGCTTGAAGGAGGCGGCACGTTGACGATCGCGGTGGGTGCGCTCACGAGCACCGGCGCGGTGAAGCTGACGGCGCCGGACAACAATGTGGACGCGGCGGATGCCACGGTCACGGTGTCGGCGACGGCGGCCGGGGGCAACGGCGTGGCAGATCCGGCTGCGGTGACGCTGACCGTGCTGGACGACGACGCGACGCCGACAGTGAGCCTGAGTCTTGCGCCCGACACGGTTCGCGAAGGCGGCGCCAGCGAAGTGACGGCGAGCCTCAGCAGCCGCTCAAGCGAGGCGGTGACGTTGACGGTGTCCACATCGGGCGCTGCCGCCGCGCTTGAAGGCGGGCGCACGCTGACGATCGCTGCGGGTGCGCTCACAAGCACCGGCACGGTGAAGCTGACGGCGCCGGACAACAATGTGGACGCGGCGGACGCCACGGTCACGGTGTCGGCGACAGCGGCCGGGGGCAACGGCGTGGCAGATCCGGCTGCGGTGACGCTGACCGTGCTGGACGACGACGCGACGCCGACAGTGAGCCTGAGTCTTGCGCCCGACACGGTTCGCGAAGGTGGTGCTAGCGAAGTGACGGCGAGCCTGAGCAGTCGTTCAAGCGAAGCGGTGACGCTGACAGTGTCCGCATCGGGTGGCGGTGCCGGGCTTGAGGGCGGGAGCACGCTGACGATCGCGGCGGGTGCGCTCACGAGCACCGGCGCGGTAAAGCTGGCCGCGCCGGATAACAATGTGGACGCGGCGGATGCCACGGTCACGGTGTCGGCGACGGCGGCTGGTGGCAACGGTGTGGCAGATCCGCCCTCAGTGACGCTGACCGTTCTGGATGACGACGCGATGCCGACGGTGAGCCTGAGTCTTGCGCCCGACACGGTTCGCGAAGGCGGCGCCAGCGAAGTGACGGCGAGCCTGAGCAGCCGCTCAAGCGAAGCAGTGACGTTGACGGTGTCCACATCGGGCGCTGCCACCGCGCTTGAAGGCGGGCGCACGCTGACGATCACGGCGGGTGCGCTCACAAGCACCGGCACGGTGAAGCTGACCGCGCCAGATAACAATGTGGACGCGGCGGATGCCACGGTCACAGTGTCGGCGACGGCGGCTGGCGGCAACGGCGTGGCAGATCCAGCAGCGGTGACGCTGACCGTCTTAGACAACGACGCGACGCCAACGGAGATATACCTCACATCGGACACGAGGACTGTTGGCGAGGGAGATGGTCCCACCGAGGTCGCCATCGAAGCGAGCATTGGGGGCGACAGCGTCTTCGCCACCGATAGAGCCGTTCAGGTCAGGCTGGAGGACCGGGGCGCAGGGGCGGACTTCGTCAAGGTCGAGCCCTTCGATCTGGTCATTCCGGCCGGGGCGTCCACGAGCACCGCGACCTTCATCTTCACGCCCATTGACGACGACATTGACGAAGATATTGGTGGAACTTCTCGCGGAGGCGAGGTCTACTGGCTGTGGGGCGCGCTCGCCGGCGTCGAGGTCTACGGGGACATCATTGACATCATCGACAACGACGAGCGCGGCGTGACCGTGTCCGAGACGGCGCTCGCGCTCGCGGAGGATGATGATCGGACGACGACTGGCACCGACGAGCGCGTCGGCACCTACACCGTCCGCCTGGATTCCGAGCCGGGCGCGGGCGCGGTGACCATCGCCGTGACGAGCGCCGATGCAAGCATTGCTGTGGTCTCGCCGCCCTCCTTGACCTTCAATGCCGATAACTGGCAAGCGCCGCAGGCCGTCACCGTCACTGCTGTCGGTGACCGCATCGACAATCCGGGCGATCAGCGCACGGCGCGCATCAGTCACCGCCTGACGGCGACAGGCGCTGGCAACGACTACGCCGGTGTCAATGCGGCCAGTGTGGTCGTGACCGTCGCCGATAACGACGCGACGCCAACGGAGATATACCTCACATCGGACACGAGGACTGTTAGCGAGGGAGATGGTCCCACCGAGGTCGCCATCGAAGCGAGCATTGGGGGCGACAGCGTCTTCGCCACCGATAGAGCCGTTCAGGTCAGGCTGGAGGACCGGGGCGCAGGGGCGGACTTCGTCAAGGTCGAGCCCTTCGATCTGGTCATTCCGGCCGGGGCGTCCACGAGCACCGCGACCTTCATCTTCACGCCCATTGACGACGACATTGACGAAGATATTGGTGGAACTTCTCGCGGAGGCGAGGTCTACTGGCTGTGGGGCGCGCTCGCCGGCGTCGAGGTCTACGGGGACATCATTGACATCATCGACAACGACGAGCGCGGCGTGACCGTGTCCGAGACGGCGCTCGCGCTCGCGGAGGATGATGATCGGACGACGACTGGCACCGACGAGCGCGTCGGCACCTACACCGTCCGCCTGGATTCCGAGCCGGGCGCGGGCGCGGTGACCATCGCCGTGACGAGCGCCGATGCAAGCATTGCTGTGGTCTCGCCGCCCTCCTTGACCTTCAATGCCGATAACTGGCAAGCGCCGCAGGCCGTCACCGTCACTGCTGTCGGTGACCGCATCGACAATCCGGGCGATCAGCGCACGGCGCGCATCAGTCACCGCCTGACGGCGACAGGCGCTGGCAACGACTACGCCGGTGTCAATGCGGCCAGTGTGGTCGTGACCGTCGCCGATGACGACCGGACGGTGCCGGATAGCGCGCACGCCGAACGATGGTGGAACGGACTGCCCTCGCATCAGCGTCACCGGGCGTTGTTCGGACGCGAAGCGAGTGCTGCGAAACAACGCGATGGCAGCCGCGACTATGCGCAGCTCGTCGTGCCGTACAAGCAGAGGGTGAACCACCTTGCCAACTGGCTGCGCGGTGCGCCGGGAGAGTTCACTTCGGTCGGCGCTTGGTGGCAGCAGCTCGACTGCAAAGGCCGGCTCCAGGCGCTCGCCATCAACAACAAAGCGAGCGACAACAGATTCTGCAAGCGCGACTATCCGGGCATGTCGAACGGCAGTGCCGAAAATGAAATGACGGTGGGCGGCCGCGAGCACCGCCGAGTGGACGCGGCCGGTGAGGCGCTGCTCGGTATCGGACAATAAACACACAGGAACACAACATGCTGAGATACATCTCCCGCCTATGCTTCGTCTTGGCGATATCTTGCTCGCTCCCCATCTATGCCGTCGAGCTCGATGACATAAACATCCCCTACGAGGAATTCACGCTCGACAACGGCCTTCGCGTCCTCGTACACACCGACCGCATCGCGCCCGTGGTGGCCATGAACACCTGGTATCACGTTGGTTCGAAGGATGAACCGGAAGGCAAGACCGGCTTCGCGCATCTGTTTGAGCACCTGATGTTCCAAGGCAGCGAGAACCACAACGACGAATACTTCAAGCCCCTGCTTGAAGCGGGTGCCACGAACATCAACGGCACCACCAGCGCTGACCGCACCAACTATTACCAGACTGTGCCCACCGAGGCGTTGGAGCGCATGCTCTTCCTTGAGTCCGATCGTATGACGCACCTGCTTGGCGCGGTCACCCAAGAGCGGCTCGATGAACAGCGTAGCGTGGTGCGGAACGAGAAGCGTCAGAGCGCGAACCGGCCCTATGGCACCGCCTTCGAGCATGTGCTGCGCGGCATATTTCCGCCCGGACACCCATACCGGCATCCGGTCATTGGCTCTATGGCGGATATCAATGCAGCGACGCTTGAAGATGTGCATCAGTGGTTCGAGGACTACTATGGTGCCTCCAACACGGTCATCGCGCTCGCAGGCGACATCGATGTCGAGACAGCGAAACCGCTCATGGAGAAGTATTTTGGCGATGCGCCTGCTGGCAAGCCGGTCACCCGCCTTGATCAGTGGGTACCGGTTCTGAAAGGCAGCCACCGTGAAGTGATGGAAGACGATGCCGCAAGCCCGTTCATTCGGCGGTTTTGGCCGGTCTCGCCTCACACTGAGGACATGCAAAACCTCTCGCTCTGGTCGCGAGCCTTCGCTTCCGGGCCCGCCTCGCCCTTGCACAAGGTGTTTGTGGAAGAGCACGGTCTCGCATCGCGGGTGTCCGCTTCCCCTATCGGCTTTGAAAGCGCTGGCGTGTTCTCCATCAGACTGTCGTTGCTGCCAGATGCCGACATTCAGAAAGCGGGACATCTGCTCGATGAGACGCTTGAAGAATTCCTCGCGTCCGGCCCGGACCCTGATCGGCTAGAGCGCCTCAAAATGCAGGAACTCATCTCGACGATCAGCTTGCTGGAGGGAGTTGAATACAAGGCATCAACCCTCGTATCGGGCGCCGTGCTGAACGATGATCCGCTGCACTTCAAGCACAGATTGGCGATTCGCCAGGCTGCCAGCGCGGAATCTGTCTCTGCTTTTGCACAGAAATGGTTGCGCTCCCCGTACTACGAACTGGTCGGGCTGCCTTTCGGTCACTACGCTTCGGCGCAAGAAGGCGCAGACCGCTCGGCCTTGCCCGCCTTGAGTGAACCTTCAAATCTCACCTTCCCGCCCATCAAGGAGCGCACCACAGCGAGCGGAAGACCGATCGTATTTGCGAGTTGGGACAAGGTGCCATTCACCAACATCAACCTCAGGTTCAACTTCGGCATACTCGACGAACCTGCGGAGAAACTCGGCGTCGCCTTGAAGACCTTTGAGCAGCTAGACAAGGGCACAGCATCGCGTGACATTGATGCCATCGCAATGGAGAAGGAGCGCTTGGGGGGCTTCGTGTTCATCGGCGCGTTCCCGCGGGATAGCACCGTCATAGTGCGCGGATTAACTGAGAATATGCCCGAACTGCTGTCGCTCGTTGCCGACCTGCTCCAGAACCCCACTTTCCCGCAAGACCACCTCGACATCTCCAAGGCGCGGGACAAAGCGCGCATCAAGTCTGACCGCACCAATCCGAGGCTCGCCGCTTGGCAGGTTTTGAGCGAACAGGTGTGGGGCAAGGATCATCCGTATGGTCGCCGGATGAGAGAGTCGCACGTTGATGCCTTGAGCCGTGAAGCGTTGCTCGACTATCACCGCAATCAGGTGCTCGGTCAGCCGTTCAAGATCTTTGCCGTGAGCGACGCGAGCATTGAGGCGATTGAGTCCATGGTCGAAACGGCTTTCGCCGACTGGCCGAAAGCTGAGCCGCGCCCGCCCATAGCCGAGCCGGAGACCGTTGCGCTGTCGCAAGATGTACGCATCTTCCTGATCGATGTGCCGGGCACCGAGCAGAGCAGCATCGCTGCTGCACATCCGGTGCCACCTGCGCCGGTCGTGCCGAGGGTCGAGCAACTCATCGCCAATGAGATCATCGGCGGTTCTTTCACTTCGCGCATGAACATGAATCTGCGCGAGGACAAGGGGTGGAGCTACGGCGCTAGCACCTCGCTCCCCGATAGCATCTACCAGCGCTTGTTCAGTGTGTCCACAAGCGTGCAAATCGACAAGACCGCCGAAACATTGGTCGAGATTGACCGCGAATTGCGGGAGTTCATCGACGGGCGCCGCGCCGAAGAGGCGGAGTTCAAATTGGTTCGTGAGCGCCGTATTCGCTCACATGCGTCGAGTGTACGCTCGGGCAAGGCCCTGCTCGGGAGCATCACCGGAAGCGCGGCAGCGAACCGCCCGTTCGACTATGCCGTGCTCTACGGCGAGGCACTGCAAGCGGTCACCCTTGACATGGTGCGCGATGCAGCCGAAGCGCTGATTCATCCGGGCAGCCTGACCTATGTGATTGCTGGCGACCTGTCTGCCATGGAGGATGATGTGCGCGCCCTCAATCTCGGCGAGGTCAGGGTGGTCGAGGTATCCATGTAGTGTTGGCTAGTGTCCTGTCCCATAAATAAGTGTGGTTCAGAGTGAGCACAATCGCCGAGGGCAAGGCGCAGTCCGCGGGGAATATCGGGTATATTGCCAAGGGCTGCAACGCAGCCGTCGGCGATTGTGCCC